>CAYPOE010000001.1:0-31078 GCA_964412285.1 uncultured Eubacteriales bacterium
TAAAGTAAAACTCCCTGTCATTGTGTGATAGGGAGTTTTGGTTCTACATGGGATACATTGACACTTCGCGCGACATGGCGTATAATAAATACAGTTGTACTGATACAATACAAAAGCGGGCTTTATGCATACAGGCTTCATATGAAAAATATTCCTGAACGCGAATGGCTTGACGCATTGCCTGAAAACGTAAGAAATGGCAATCAGCCGCTTACAATCAATCCGACTGACCAGAACAGGCATATCAAAGATACAGATGAGTATACCCTGGGTAGGAGTTATATCTACGGCGACATAGCCGAGGCACAGGCACTGGTGAACCAATATGCAGGAACGGGCGTATTTGAATTAGACAGATCAGACAGGCCTAAAAACAAGGAGATCATAACAGCCGACAAAATCATAGGCGTTGTGATTTCTGAGTCCAACGCGGAATGCTCGAGTGAAACCCATTCATTCAAGATACACTATTCAAAGAGTGGCGTTCACATCGTACCGAGAAAGGATTAAAATGCCATGACATTATGGGAAAAGGTCAAAGACATCTATCACTTAAACGGCAAACAGCGCATACGCGTGCAATTTGAAAATGGCGACGTATGGGAAGGCATATATGATGGCTACACATCAGCCCTCGACAACGAGCCTGATCCTGCAAGCATAGATTTGCGTAGGAAGGACGGGGCGATTTACGAACTGTACGAAAATGAGATCGCGCAAATTCGTATACTCACAAGCCCCATCGAAACCCGCAACCATCTCTTAAAGATGTATCGTCTCCATCAACGCCGCACCATCGACAGCCACCACCTGCACCGCCACGCCGCACCCTTCCGCAATATCATCGACCGTGCAGCCATCGAGTGTCAGCCCATCGTCGTTAAACATCGCGGCAGACAGCAGCGCGACGTCAGCCGCAACGCCGTCGAGCGCGGCGATCACGTCGGCGGCGGTCAGTAATCCCGCGACCGTCACAGACTCGCCAAAGAACGCGTTGCGTACACCGATCACTTGCACGTTCGCGTATTCATGCAATAGCCGCGTCAGCGGCTCGTACATAGCCATACCCGTTATCACCGCAATGCGCTTGCTCGACTGTCGTACACCGTTTGCTTTCGCGTCCTCGGCTTGTTGCAGAAACAGCGGCGCAAGTCCGACGCCGTTCTCGATCTGTGGAAACGCGCCGTAGTGCGCGGCGGACGGCAGCGGAATACCCGCCTGCAAGTACAGCTCATCGGCGGCGTAGACAATGGGTTCGCCGTGCGCGGCGACGTTGTGCGCCGCGACTTGCTCAACTGTGCGGATGACGTCGGCCGCGTACGCGGGATCGAACGGCTCGAGCGGGTACAACCCGTCGCGGTGACGCGTGACGCCCGACGGTACGACGCTGACGCTCGGCACGTGCGGGTACAGCGCGGACAGGTCGTGCAGCGTACGCGTGAGCGCGTCGCCGTCGTTGATGCCGCGACAGAGTACGATCTGGCAGTGCATCTCAACCCCCGCCTCGGCGAAGCGTCGCAGGATGGGCAGACAGTCGGCGTTCGGATTGCGCAGCAGCTTGGCGCGTACCTGCGGATCCGTCGCGTGAACCGATACGTTGATGCGCGGCAGCCGCTCGTCCGTGATGCGCCGTATGTCGGACTCGGACAGGTTGGTCAGCGTGATATAGTTGCCTTGCATACACGACAGCCGATAGTCGTCGTCGCGCACGTAGAGCGTACGGCGCAGGTGCGGCGGATTCTGCGCGATGAAGCAGAATACGCAGTTGTTGCGGCACTGCTTGACGCCGTCGAAGATGTTGCCGTAGAACGTCAGTCCAATCGCACGTCCGCCACGACATCGCGCCGTACGCTTTTCGCCGTCGCGCTCGTACACGATGTCAAGCATATCGTCAGCACAGGCGTAGGCGTAGGCGAGGTAGTCCGTGATGGTGCGGCCGTTGATGCTGATCAGCACGTCGCCCGGCTTGAGACCCGCGCGGTCGGCGGGCGTACCGCGCTTGACGGCGCGGATTGCGCCGCTGTCGGTACGCCGCACCATGTGGCGCGTGATGCGCGCGCCGCTCATTGGGCGGCCGCCGTTTCGATTGCGGCCTTGAGTTCCTCGAGCTGCGCCTTACGCACGACAAATTGGGTCTCACCGCCCCACTCGACGGCGTAGTATCGGTCGTCGTACGGATACAGCACCATGGTCTCGGACGGTGTGCCATCGACGTAGTGGATCGTCACAGTGAGTTCGGGCGCGGCGGTCACAGGCTTGGTGACTTCGTCGTAGATCGTGAAGCTGATGATCGCCTGATACGCCTTGCGGAACAGCGACGGATCGACGACGTTACCGTCGATCGAGAACGTCGGTTCCTCGGCGGCAGGATCTTCGATCGAGAGGTTGTAGCGGAATGCGCCCGAGATGTTGATGTTGTCGACGGTCTTGATGTCGCGGATGAAGATCAGCGACGAGACATAGTTGAGCGGTACGAGGTCGATGAACGAAACCACGTCGCTGTCGAGCGTGAAGACCGTGTTGTCGTCGGGCAGTTTGGCGTAGAGTTGACCGTTGCCGTCATCCTTGCCGATGAGCATCGTGTACGGGTCGGGCAGCTCCATCGAACCCGGTTCCGCGCCGTACGGCTCGGCGTACGAGAACGTCACGGTGTAGAGCGGCGGCTCGAGTCCGTATTCAGACAGATCCGTCGCGTTGTCGGCTACGAAACCCGTCGGCTTGATGTTCGGGATCCGCTCAACGATGTTCTTCTGAATCAAGTCGCTGTTGCCCGCGCGGCTGTACGGCGACGTCATGATCCACGATGAGTAGAGGTAGTTGTTGTGCTTGGCCTCCTCTTCGCTCGCGGTATGCAGATCGATCACGCAGTCCGAACGCTCGATACGGATGCCGCCAACATTCTCACTGATGATCGTGTACTGGTCGCCGACGCGATAGTTGTCGATCGTGTACTGGAAGTAGTCGCCGATGTGCTTGTAGAGCATGAAGACCTTGCCGCTGTCGGCGGCCTTGGCAAAGTACGAACTCGACACGGGTTCAAACATGCCCACGTAGAGCACGTCTTTGCCGTTGACGGCAATCGCCACCGACGGCTCATCGAGGCCGTACGCGCTGTCAGGCTGCGGATCGGCGACGACTTCTTTGGCGTTGAGCTTGGTGATGCTCGACAGTACGCCGCCAAACGTCGCTTGGTTGATGGCGACGCCCGGGTAGTTGGCGAGCGTCCACGGGTCGGCGGATTCGTCGGCCGACTTGCGGAACTCCATGTACACGGGATCCCCGGACTCGTCGGTGAAGCGGATGTCGACCGACGTAACCGTGCTGCTGTCGATGTTGACCACGTTCTCGGTCGTGTACGCCGCAGTGGAATCGGCTTCGGGGGCAGGTCGTGACGCGATGTACGCGTTGACGCCGAAGTACGCGCCGACGAGTACGCCGAGTACGGCGATACCGATGATCAGTTTCTTTATCATGTGTTCACCTGTATTTTATGTTTTTATATTGTATTGTAACAGACAGCCCGAAGGCTGTCTGTGGTGGGTGGATATTGGATTGGAGTTGGATTACAGATGGCGGCGGCGGTACCAGACCACGACGCCGAATACGAGACACAGCAGCGGCATCACGATGAGTAGCACGATGTAGATCGTACCCGCAACCGACGCGGTCAACGTCTCGGCGTTGAGGCGACCCGCCGTCAGCGTCTTGGGGATGATGTCAAGCGGCACGTACTGCGACGTACTCCACGTCAGCGTATTGGTGACGAAGTCGCGGTTGTAGTTGAGCAGGCTGTCATTGACCACCGAACTCGTGCCGCACGCGACGATGAGCGCGTTCTTGTAATCGCTCGAGTTGTTGCCGATGAGCTTGTACGCCGACGCGGCGATGGTCATCGTACCCGCCTTGTCGCCTGCCTCACGCGCGAGACTCTCGGCCGGTACGCCCTTGGCGTACGCCTTGCTCGTCGTGGTCAGCATGGGCATCGCCGACGCGCCCGCCTTACCCGTGAACGACAGGTCGACGCCGCGCGTGAACGATGTGAGTACGCGCACTTTGGCGTTGATCAGCGGCTTATTGACCTCATGCTCGGAGTAGAGCTGCGATATGATGTTGTACGGCATCTGGCTGAATACGTAGTTGGGGTCGCTCTCGAGCAGCACGTTGGATTCAAACGTCATGCCCCACTCGCGCAGATACGCATTGAGCACCGTCATCTCGACCGTGCCCGGGTCGAGGTAGATGTGGAACGCCTTGCCTTGGTTCAGGAACGCGTCGAGCTTGTCGATTTCGTCGCTCGTGAAGTCGACCTGCGGCGCGACGGAGATCACGACGTCGGCGTCCTCGGGGATTGCCGCGGTGGCCAGATCGATGTCTGTGACCGACATATTCTGCTGCTCGATCAATGCGCGGTAGGCAGGGCCAACCTCTTCGTTGTGATTCGTGAGCAGCACGACGGACGAACGCGCATCGCGGAGTACGGTCAGGATCGCCGTCGTGAACCGCGCCTCGGCCGACATGAAGTCGCGCTGATTGGTGTAGGTATTGAGCGGGAACATCTCTTCGGCCGTGACGACGATGTAGTTGTCGCCGCGTGCGAACACGACGCTGTTGTTCGACAGCGGCTTCGTCACTGTGTTGTACTTCTCGATCAGCTGCGGATCCTTGGACGGCGTGACGTGCTTGACGTGCAGCCGATTCGAGTACGCGGCGTAGGTGTTCAGTGTGTTCTCGACGAGCGTATCGGGACTTGATGAATAAAAGAAGTAGACGTCGATGTCGGCCTCGAGTGCGCCGAGGATGCCCTTGGTCTGCTCGGACATCTCGAACAGCTTGTTCTCTGTGAGGTCGATGCGCAGGGCGGGGAATTGGTTGACGACCTTCTCGGTCACGACGTTGAGCAGTACGAGCGCCGCCGCAACGATGGCGATGAGGATCAGCGAACCGCTCCCATATAAAAACCGTTTATATTTCATATGATGTGTTATCCTCTAATCTCTCGTAGACTCACGCCCAACGGCGTTTTTCGATCTGTTGCATGGTCAGGAACAGGAAGAACGCGATGAACGACAGGTAGTAGACGACGGAGTATACGTTGAAGATGCCGTTGACGTAGTCGTTGAAGCGTGACAGCACGTTGAGCCACTGCACGACCGCCGATACGTACTCGTTGCCTACGACCTGCATCACCCACTCTGCGAACCATACGATGAGCAAGATCGCGAACGTCACAATCGCCGCCGTGACCTGCGACTCCGTCAGTGCCGTGATGAGTATGCCGACGGAAATCAGCGACGCGCCGAGCAAGAAGAATCCGAGGTAGAGCGTGAAGATCGTACCCGCGACGGGCGTACCGTAGACGCTCAAGATGATCGGGTAGATCAGTGTGATCACGACGTATAACCCGAACAGCATAAGTGCGGCCAGAAACTTGCCGAGTACGATGCGTACGACGCTGATCGGCGCGGTCAGCAGCAGCTGATCCGTCTTGTTGCGGCGATCCTCCGAGAAGAGGCGCATGGTCAGCAGCGGTACGAGGAACAGGAAGATGATCGACACGTTGCCGAAGTACCCGCTCATGTCGGTGATGCCCGACGCGATGTTGATGTTGACAAAGAACAATGCCGATATAAACAGCGCAAATCCCAAACAGATGTATCCCGTGGGCAGCGCGAAGTATGCCTTAAACTCTCGCCAGCAGATGGCTATCATGATGTGTGTTCCTCCCCCGCTACGACGTCGACGATCTCGGTCTGATCCCCGCCGTCCTGCGTTTCACCCGTTTCATCGACTGCAATCGAGCGTGCGCTGTCGCGCGTGACCTTGAGGAAGACTTCCTCGAGCGTCAAGGCGGCATTGTTCATCATGATGATGGGCATATCGTTCTTCGCAAGCGCGTAGAACAGCGCGCGGCGGATGTCGTGCTGACCCGTCGTCTCAATCGTGTACTCACTCGCGCCCTCGTCGTTGCACGAACGGTGCGATACGCTCGTCACGCCCTCGACCTTCTCGATGATGGCCGCGACGTTCTGCCGATTGCCGCAGACGCGTGCAATCACGGTGTTGCGTCCCGACAGGCTCTGCGCGAGATTGTCAGGCGTATCCGATGCGACGAGTACGCCGTTGTTGATGATGATGACGCGTTCGCAGATCGCCGATACCTCGGGCAGGATGTGCGATGACAGGATGATCGTGCGCGTCTTGCCGAGGCTCTTGATCAAGTCGCGGATCTCGTTGATCTGCTTGGGATCGAGGCCGACCGTCGGCTCGTCAAGGATCAAGATCTCGGGATTCCCGAGCAGACTCTGCGCGAGTCCGACGCGTTGGCGATAGCCTTTGGACAGGTTCTTGATCAGACGCTTCTGCACGTCGGTGATCTTGACGAGTTCCATGCACTCGTCGATGTGCTTCTGGCGGATCATCTTGATGCCCTTGAGCGAGTATGCGAAATTCAGGTAGTCGCGCACGGTCATGTCGAGGTAGAGCGGCGGCTGCTCGGGCAGATAGCCGATCTGTCGCTTGGCCTGATCGGGCTTGGACAGGATGTCGTAGCCGTTGATCGAACACGAGCCGCTCGTCGCCGACAGATACCCCGTGAGGATGTTCATCGTCGTGGTCTTGCCCGCGCCGTTGGGGCCGAGGAAGCCGAGGATCTCGCCGTGCGGCACGGTGAAGCTCACGCCGCCCACCGCGAGTTTGTTGCCGTACTTCTTGGTCAAATTTTTGACTTCAATCATTGTACAGTCCTCAGTTGTCAGTCTTTAGTTGTATGCCCAACTCGTCGAGCAGCTTCTGCGGTACAGGGGACGGCGACGCGACCATGAGTTCCGACGCGTTCTGCGTCTTGGGGAACGGGATGACCTCGCGGATGTTCGTCGCGCCCGCCATGAGCATGACGAGGCGGTCGAAGCCGTACGCGATGCCACCGTGCGGCGGTACGCCGTAAGACATGGCTTCCATCAGGAAGCCGAACTGCTCCTCTGCCTGTTCGGGCGTGAAGCCGAGCGTGTTGAACATCTTGCGCTGGAGTTCGGGCGTGTTGATGCGGATCGAGCCGCCTGCAACCTCGAACCCATTCAGGATCATGTCGTACGCGAGTGCGCGGACTGCGCCGGGGTTGGACTCCATGAGCGGAATATCTTCGTCGTTGGGACGCGTGAACGGGTGGTGCTTGGCGTAGTATCGGTCATCCTCTTCGCTGTACTCCAACAGCGGGAAGTCCGTGACCCACAGGAATGCGAATCCCTCGGGGATGGCGTTCGTGATCTTGGCGACGTACTCGCGCAGCGCACCCGCCGCTACGACGCAGGTGTCGTACTCGCCATGTGCGACGAGCAGGATCAGGTCGTTGTCGTTTGCGCCGACAGCCGCCTTGAGGCTGTCCGTAAGTTCAGGCGTGAGGAACTTGTTGATCGACGAGCGCACGGTTTCACCGAGTGCGACCCATGCGACGCCGCCGAGTCCGTGCTGCTTGACGGGTTCGCTGAAGCTGTCGATCGTCTTGCGCGGCGTGGCGTTGCCGCCGGGTACGACGATCGCCGCGATATGCGCGGCGGTGTCGAATGCGCCGAGACCGCAGCCTTTCATGACGGCCGTCACGTCGTGCAGTTCGAGTCCGTAGCGCACGTCAGGTTTGTCCGAACCGTAGCGCCGCATTGCTTCAGCGTAGGTCATACGCGCGAACGGCGTGGGTACATCTATATTGAGTATATCCTTAAAAAGCGATTTCACAAACGTTTCGTTGATCGCCAGTATATCTTCGATGTCGCAGAACGACATCTCTACGTCGATCTGGTCGAACTCGGGCTGCCTGTCGGCGCGCAAGTCCTCGTCGCGCAGGCAACGCGCGATCTGGAAGTAGCGGTCGAATCCCGCGTAGATCGCGAGCTGCTTGTAGAGCTGCGGCGACTGCGGCAGCGCGTAGAAGCTGCCTTGGTTCACGCGCGACGGCACGAGGTAGTCGCGCGCACCCTCGGGCGTGGACTTCATGAGCAGCGGCGTGGGGACTTCGATGAAGCCGTTGTCCGAGAAGAACTTGCGCGTATACTGCATGACATTGTGTCGCAGCATGATGCGTCCCTGTAGGTCTGGGCGGCGCAAGTCTAAATAGCGATAGCGTAGGCGCAACTCTTCGTTGGTGTCGGAGTCGGGTTCGATATAGAACGGCGGGGTCTTCGCCTTGGCGTAGAGTGTGATGTCCTCGACGATCACCTCGATCGCACCCGTGGGCAGATCGGGGTTGACATTCTCGGGCGTACGTGCGGCAACCGTGCCGACCACGCCGACGACGAATTCGCCGCGCAGCGACACAGCTGTTTCCCATACGGCGGGCGATACGCTGTCGGGGAATGTGATCTGCACGATGCCCGTGCGGTCGCGGAGCCATACGAAGATCACGCCACCGAGGTTGCGCGTACGCGCGACGTAGCCGTTCAGCCGCACGGATTGTCCGACGTGCGTGTCGCGGAGTTCACCGCAGTAGTGCGTGCGTTTTATCAGATTAGACATATATATTCACCTTTGATCAAGTTTGATCAAGAATCGAGACGCATCGTGGTCTCTTCTCTGGTCTGCATGTCGCGTACCTTGGCAACGCCGCTGGCGAGTTCGTCCTCGCCAATCACGACAACGCGCTGGGCGCGGAGTCGGTCGGCCTGCTTCATCTGCGCCTTGACGCTGCGACGCATCGTATCGTACTCGACGTACGTGCCGCCGTCGCGGAGCTTCTGCGCGAGCTTGAATGCCGCGTCGTTGCCTTCGTCGCCGATGCCGATCACGTAATACGCGGGCGCGGGCGACGGATGCACTGTCACGCCGTCATGCTCTATGGCCATCGCGATACGCTCGATGCCGATGCCGAAGCCGCATGACGGCGTCGGATCACCGCCGAGTGTCTCGACGAGGTAATCGTACCGCCCGCCGCCACCGAGTACCACGTCGCTGTCGCCGATGCGCTTGACGAACTCGAACACCGTGGTCGAGTAGTAGTCGAGGCCGCGCACCAGACCGTCATCCTCGACGTAGGCGATGCCGATGGCATCGAGATACCGCTTGGTATTCGCGTAGTGCGCGTTACACGCCTCGCACTGGTGGTAGAGGATGCGCGGCGCGTCGGCGACGATGCCCTGGCACTGCGGCGACTTGCAGTCGAGGATGCGCATGGGGTTGCGCGTCAGGCGGTCGCGGCAGGTGTTGCAGAGCTGCTCGGCCTTGGGTTCGAGGTAAGCGCGCAGCTTTACATTATATTCGGCGCGACAGGTCGGACATCCGATGCTGCCGAGGTGTAAAGTCATGCCCTTGATACCGCAGCGGTTGATGAAGTCTACGCCCGCCGCGGCGACTTCCGCGTCGGCAGACGCATCTTTGGCGCAGACGTGTTCGACGCCGAATGTATAGTATTCACGCAGTCGTCCGGCGGCGGGTTTTTCGTAGCGGTAGCATGTTGTAAAGTAGTAGAGCTTTACAGGTGTGTGCTGCCCCAACGAGTGCTGCAAGAACGAACGCATCGCACCTGCCGTGCCTTCGGGACGCAGTGTGATGGATCGTCCACCCTTGTCGTCAAACGTGTACATCTCTTTCTGCACGACGTCGGTCGTATCGCCGACCCCGCGTGAGAACAGCTCGGTGTACTCGAACACAGGCAGCCGGATCTCGCGGTAGCCGTACGCGTCGCAGACGGCGCGCATGTTGTCCTCGATGAAATACCAAAGCGGCAGATCCGACGGCAATACGTCGTGTGTACCGCGAATTGAAGCGATCTTATTTGACATAATATATTCCCCTGTAGGGGCGGGGCTCTGCTCCGCCCGTGAATTCACGCAACGGTTGTGTCGATCCACGGTGGCGTTTCGTCGTCCGTTCATTTGCACGACGTTTGCGTGGATCCACGGGCGGCGAAACGCCGCCCCTACAGCAATTGTTCTAATAGAATCAGCAATTCTTCGCGCCCTGTAGACTTCTCGGCCGAGAACGGCAGTGCGTCCTCGACTTCGAGTACGTCGCAGATCACGCGCACATAGTCGGGTACTTTGGTTACGGGCAGCTTATCAGTCTTGTTCGCAACGACGATGTGCCGCTTGCCTGATGCGCGGATCCACTCGGCCATCTGCACATCCTGCGCCGTAGGCTTGTGCCGCGCGTCGACGATTTGCAGAATCGCGCAGAGTTGTTCGCGACGGTCGAGGTAGGCGTTGATCATATCCGCCCAGCGTCCCTGTTCGGACTTGCCCGCCTCGGCGTAACCGTAGCCGGGGAGGTCGGCGAGCATGATGGCTTCGTCGATGTTATAGAAGTTGATGTGCCGCGTCTTGCCCGGCACACTCGACGTACGCGCAAGGTTCTTGCGCCGTACGAGCGCGTTGATGACCGACGACTTGCCGACGTTGCTGCGTCCGGCCATTGCGACCTCGGGGATCTCGAGCGTCGGGTATTGTTTCGGCGCAGTCGCGCTGATGATGAATTGTGTGTTCTCTACGCGCATACTACTCCATTATGATGCATCGTTTGAATACGTCGGCGACGTCGGATACTTCGACGAACTCGAGGTTGCTCCGCAGCGTATCAGGGAGTTCGTCGCGGTCGTAGGCGTTGTCCTTGGGGATCAGCACCGTCTTGATGCCGTCGCGATACGCGGCGAACGACTTCTCTTTGAGGCCGCCGATCGCGAGTACGCGCCCACGCAGCGTGATCTCGCCCGTCATGGCGACGTCGGCGCGCACAGGTTTGCCGCTGAGTGCGGATACCAACGCCGTTGCAATCGCGATACCCGCCGATGGCCCATCCTTGGGGATGCCGCCCTCGGGTACGTGGATGTGGATGTCGCGGTCTTTGTAGAACGTCTCGCTGATGCCGTACATGCCCGGGTGCGACCGCACGTAGCTGATCGCAGCCTTGGCCGACTCCTTCATCGTGTCGCCGAGGTTGCCCGTGAGTTCGAGCTTGCCCGAACCCGCCGTGACATTCGCCTCGATCGTGAGGGTATCGCCGCCGACGGATGTGTAGGCGAGTCCTGTGACCACGCCGACTTCGTCCTCGCGCTTCTTGTCGTTGCGATTGAACTTGGGTGCGCCGAGGTACTTCTCAACGTTGCGCACGCTCACGTGTACCGACTGCTTTTTGCTCGTCTGGAGTTCAAGCGTCGTCTTGCGGCAGACTTCGGCGATGCGGCGTTCGAGTTCGCGTACGCCGGCCTCTTTGGTGTAGTGGCTGATGATGTGCTTGATGCACTTCTTGTCAATCGTGAGTTGTTCGGCGGACAGTCCGTGCTTCTCGCGCTGCTTGGGCAGCAGGAATCCCGACGCGATGTGATACTTCTCATCGTAGGTGTAGCTCGACAGATGGATGATCTCCATGCGATCGTAGAGCGGCGCAGGGATGCGTTCGGCGGTGTTGGCCGTCGTGATGAATAGGATCTTGGACAGGTCGAACGGCACCTCTAAATAGTGGTCGCGGAATGAATGATTCTGCTCCGCGTCGAGTACCTCGAGCATGGCGGACGAAGGATCGCCGCGCACGTCGGAACCCATCTTGTCGATCTCGTCGAGCAGCAGCAGCGCGTTGTTCGCACCCGCGATGCGCAGTGCCGACACGATGCGCCCCGGCATCGAGCCGATGTAGGTGCGGCGGTGGCCGCGTATATCAGCCTCGTCGCGCACGCCGCCGAGCGAAATGCGCGCGTATTTGCGCCCTGTGCCGCGCGCAATCGACTGCGCGATGCTCGTCTTGCCGACGCCGGGCGGGCCTACGAGACAGAGGATGCTGCCCTGCGGCTTGCCTGTGAATTGCAGCACGGACAGGTGCTCGATGATGCGCTCTTTGACTTTTTGCAATCCGTAGTGATCTGCGTCGAGGATGGCCTGCGTCTCCGTCAGCGACAGCGTATTCTCGGTCGACGTATCCCACGGCAACTCCGTGACCAAGTCGAAATACGCGTAGAAGTTCGCCAGTTCAGGCGACTGCGACGGCGTACGCTCCATGCGCGTGAGTTCGCCCTCGAGCTTCTTCTTGTGTTCATCAGACAGTTCGAGCGCGTGGATCTTCTCGCGGTAGCGTTCGGCGTCGGACGACGCGTCCTCACCCTCGCCGAGTTCGCTGCGGATGATGCGCAGCTGTTCTTTTAAGAAGAACTCTTTCTGATTCTGCTCGATGCGTTCGCGCACTTTGCCCGCGATCTCCTGCTCAAGTCCCTGGATCTCGATCTCTTTGTAGAGGATGTCACAGAGGGCAGACAGGCGCTGGATCGGATCATTCTCGCCTAAGAGCCGCACTTTATCTGCGACGGATACGCCCGTGTTGGCGACGATGATGTCGGAGAGCTGGTTCGGGTCGTCGAGCTCCATCAGTGCGGCATGACCCTCATTGACGTGATTGACCGTGCGCAGCAGCGTCTCGAACAGGTCGCGCACCGTACGCATGAGCGCTTCGGCCTGATTGTCGATCTCAGGCGTGATCTCGGGCTGTACCTTGACGACGGCGGTGATGGCGGGTTCGGTCGCAGTGAAGCTGTCGACGCGCACGCGGGAGAGTCCCTCGACCAAGACGCGTACAGCCCCGCCGGGCAGACGCAACATCTGCTTGACTGCGCACAGCGTACCTGCGTCGTAGAGGTCGTCGGGCGACACCTCGTCGCCAGCCGGGTTGCGCTGCGTGACGAGTGCGATCTGCATATCGCCTTCCATCGCGGCCTCGAGCGCCGCGATGGACTTGCCGCGCGCGACGTCGAAGTGGATGATCATGTGCGGAAACACGACGACGCCGCGCATGGGCAACAGCGGTACCGTGACCTTTTTGGCGCGTCTGCGGCGCGGCTTGGGATGACTTGCGCCGTTTGCATGATTCGTATTGCTTGTATTATCAGACATAATGTTTGAAAGGATTCTATGAAAACTGCACGGAATTGGAAAAAACCTACGGAATTGTATACTATCCATCCTATTATAAAGGAAAACCCGTAAAGTTTCAAGAGATATTTGTAAACAAATATTAAATATCCGTACTCTTGTCACACTTGTGCAGGATCGTACGGTGTGATAGAATAGACGCGGAGGATTCAATTATGACCATATCCAACCTATCCGCACTCTCTCGCACTGCGTTTGCCTGTGCGTGCGGCAAGACGCATTGCACCGACATACAGCACATCGTGATACGACGCGGCGCATTGGACGCACTGCCCGACATCGCCGCGTCGTTTGCATCGGGCACCTGTTTCGTCGTCGCAGACAGCATTACATACGCCGTAGCGGGACAGTCCGTCGCAGACAGGCTCACCGCTGCGGGTCACAACGTGCGTACGCACGTGTTCAACACGCCAGACCTCGCCCACCCACTTGTACCCAACGAAGCCGCACTCGGGCGGCTCGTCGTCGAGATGCCCGTGGATACGTCGCTGATTGTAGCCGTAGGGTCGGGTTCGCTGGGCGATGCTGCGCGGATGCTCAGCGCCAAGACCAAAGTACCCTACATCATCGTCGCGACCGCGCCATCGATGGACGGTTACGCGTCGACGGTGTCGCCGCTCATCATCGACGGATGCAAGGTCACGTACGAGGCTGTGTATCCGTATGCCATCGTCGCCGACGTCGACATACTCTGCACCGCGCCCGACATGATGCTGCAAGCGGGATTCGGCGACATCATCGGCAAGTATACGGCGCTCACCGACTGGGCATTGTCCCACGCGGTCAACGGCGAATACATCTGCCCGCACGTGATCGGTATGGTGCAAAATGCGATCCGGCAGTGCGCGGATCATGCCGACGGCCTCGCCAAGCGCGACGCATCGGCGGTCGCAGCCGTGATGGAAGGCCTCGTGCTGTCGGGACTCTGCATGGGCATGATCGGCAACTCGCGCCCCGCATCGGGCGCGGAGCATCATCTGTCGCATTATTGGGAAGTCGACGCTTTGGCGAATCACAAGCCCCACGCGCTGCACGGCAACGCCGTCGGTGTGGCGACGCTGGTATCCGCGACGCTGTACGACATCAGCGGCGTCGCGCGGCAGTACAACCTGTCGCTGCCGACGGTGGGCGAAATCCGCACGCTGCTGCAACGCGCGGGCTCTGCGACGACGCCGTCGGCATTGGGCATCGACCGCGAACTGTTCCGCAGGAGCGTGCTGCACGCGCTCGAGATCCGACCGCGCTACACGATTCTGCTGCATCTGCATAATGGCGGCACACTCGAACGCTGCGCCGACGCAGTCACACGCATGTTCTACGACGAGGTGTGAGACACATGAATAAAGATAAGAGTATATTGCTGCAAAAGAAGCTGTTCGTACTCGACATGGACGGCACGATCTACCTCGGCGATCGACTGCTCGATACGACGCCGCGCTTCTTCGGCGCACTGCGTCGCAATGGGCAGGATTTCGTCTGCTTCACGAACAATTCCTCCAAGGGCGCATCCGACTACGTCGCCAAACTGTCGCGCATGGGCATCACGGGTTGTGACGTGATCACATCGGGCGACGTGACCATCGACTACCTCCAGCGCATTCACGGGGGCCAGTCTGTGTATCTGCTCGGTACGCCGTCGCTGCGCGCATCGTTCGTGGCGGCCGGGATACGCGTGACCGACGATACGCCCGACGTCGTCGTCGTCGGCTTCGACACCACGCTCGTATACGAGCGATTGAGCGCGGCGTGCCACTACATCCGGGGCGGTGCGACGTTTGTCGCGACGCACCTCGACGTGAACTGTCCGACAGAGGATGGGTTCATACCCGACTGCGGTGCGATCTGCGCGGCGATTGCGCTCTCGACGGGCGCGTCGCCCAAATACCTCGGCAAGCCGTTCGTTGAGACCGTCGACGCGATCGTGAACGCGACGGGTGTGCAGAAATCCGACATGGTCTTCGTCGGCGACCGGCTCTACACCGACATCGCGACGGGCTACAACAACGGCATTACGACGGTACTCGTGCTGACAGGGGAGACAACGGTCGACGACCTCGCGCACTCGGAGATTCAACCCGACTTCGTCTGCAACTCCTTAGGAGACCTATTCGATGAATAAGCGAAACCTCATCATCGCCTGCATGGCGGGCGGACTCTTCTTCTTCCCACTCTATACCTACGTGCCCATCCTCTCGACCTACGCCGGATCGCTCGGCGCGTCGCTGTCGATGATCGGTCTGATCGGCGGCGCGTACGGCTTCTCACAGATGGTCGTGCGACTGCCGATGGGCATCTGGTCGGACAAGGTCGGTCGTCGCAAGCCGTTCGTACTCGGCGCAGTCTGCATGGGACTGCTGTCATCGCTGCTCGTCGTACTCGTGCAGTCGCCCGTGTCGCTGTTCATCTGCCGCATCCTCGCGGGATTCGCGGCGGCGGGTTGGGTGCAGATGAGCGTGCTGTTCGCGGAAAACTTTGCGCCCGACGATACCCCGCGTGCGATGGGCATCCTCAACGCGTGCAACAATACGGGACAGATGGCTTCGACGCTGCTCTGCGGCGTAGTCGCCTCGGCGTGGGGTGAACTCAGTACGTTCTGGCTCGGCGTGATCTCGGCGGCGCTCGTACTTATCCCCGTCACACTCCTGCACGAGCGCGTCGAGAAACGCGAACCACTCAAACTCCGCGCACTGCTGTCGGTCGCGGCCGAAAAGCCTGTGCTCGTCGCGACGATCCTCGCGACGCTCGCGCAGTTCATCACGTTCGCGACGATCTACGGCTTCAACCCCATCGTCGCGCGCAACCTCGGCGCAAGCAGCCTCGAACTCTCAATCCTGACCGCGATCAATACGTTGCCCGGCATCGGTGGCGCCATCCTCTGCGGACGCATCGCCAAACGCTTTGGCGACAAGTATCCGCTGTTCGTGGGCATGGCTGTGACGGCGCTGCTGTGTTTTGTCACACCGTACGCGCCGGGCGTTTGGGCGCTCTATGGGATACAGGCGACGTCGGGATTCTTCCGCGGGTTGACCTTCGCGCTGCTCATGGGACTCGTCATCCGCAAGGTCGAGCAGAAGCGCCGCGCGACGGCGATGGGATTCTTTCAAGCCGTATACGGCCTCGGCATGTTCGCAGGCCCCGCGGTTGTGGGACTGCTCAGCGACCTCGGCGGCTTGCCGTTTGGGTTCGCGGCAACCGGCATCCTCGGCGCACTGACGGCGGTTGGTATTCTGCTGCTGAATTTCAAGGATATGGCGTAACATGTGACGTGATGCGTCGCAAGAATTTTGTTGATATTTGTCTATGTATGTAGTATAATATTCGCAAGAGCTATAGCAGTCTTGTACGGTTGGGCGGTAACGGTCTGGAGGATTAATTCCGAAGGATGGTGATGCCCTTGGATGTTTAGCACCTCCTTCGGATTTTTGGTGAAAGGAGGTGGCAGCATGAGTGTGGTGGACGTTATTAAGTTGATAGCTGTTTTCGCATGTATGCACTGGTTTGAGATAGTGTATATCGCAGGCTATGTAGTCGACTTAATCAAAAACAACCGCCCCTACACCAAAGGTTAACGGTTGTTTTATTGGCAATAAAATTTAATTCTTTCAAACCGTGAAACCTAATCATAAAAGATTGCGAAACTCTGGCGAGAAACGTTCCAGCGTTTCTCGTTACATATTTAGTATAGCCCATTGTGGCGCATTTGTCAATCAGGTGATTCGCGTTTTCGAGACATGATGGCGTTCGACACTCTTTTGTATATTTTTCAGCAACGCGCATCTTGACAACGTTCGTGCAATATGATATACTACCACCGTAAGTGAAGCTATACGTTACGCTCGGAGGCAGAACATGTATCGTCGTATCGTGAACTTTACAGCGTGGTCTTGGCGAGGCTTTGTTGATACAACAAGGTCGGTTTGCCATGCTCCGGCGGTATGATGACATGTGATAGATAGATCAGTCGATTCATCACACGATAATCAACCTCCCGACTCATGCAAATGGGCCGGGAGGTTTTTTATATTCTAAATTTTTATTATTTTATTTTTGGAGGAACGGAACATGGAAAGGCAAGGGGAAACACAAGCTATGAAGGTGCTGATCGCCGGGGCGGCGCTACAGCTGTTCTTGGGCGTCATCTACGTCTGGAGCGTGTTCGTAATGCCCGTCGCACAGTACTTCAATCGCGAACCCGGCGAAATCAAGCTCACCTCGTCGTTTATGCTGAGCTTCTTCGTACTCGGCATCCTCGCAGGCGGTAAGCTGCAACAGCGCATCACGACGCAAAAGACCGTACTCGCGGGCGGCACACTGCTCGCGCTCGGCATGTTGATCAGTGCGTTCCTGCCCGTCGGACAGGGTCTCTTCATCTACCTGACCTACGGCGTCATGGGCGGATTCGGCGTGGGCATGGGCTACAACGCCATCATCACGACGGCGCAGCGCAACTTCCCTAAGAACCGCGGCCTCGCGACAGGCGTCAGCGTATGCGCGTTCGGCTTCTCGACCGTCATCTTCGCGCCGCTCGTCGAGTACTTATGCAAGACCGTCGGCGTGCAGTACACATTCGTGATCCTCGCCGCCGCATACATCGTCGTCGTACTCGCACTGTTCTCGTTCATCAAGATGCCCGAAAGCAGCGGCGCGACGGCACAGGCCGCGTTCAAAGGCAAGCAGTATACTGTGAGCGAGATCCTGCGCACCAAAGAGTTCTACTGCATCACGCTGTCACTCATGCTCGGCACCTCGGTCTACTTCATCCTAAACCCATCGTTCAAGACGCTCGCAGCTGAACGCGGTCTGTCCGACGGCATCGCGACGGTACTCGTCATGCTGACCGGCGTAGCCAACGCACTCGGTCGACTCGGCGTACCGCTGCTGTCCGACAAGATCGGTCGCGAACGTGCGGCATTCGTCACGATTGCCGTCACGGCGATCTGCGCGATTGCGCTGATTTTCGTCGGCGGCACCCCGCTCATCTTCATCATCGCGGTCATCGCGTTCTGCTACGGCGGATATTCGGGCATCTACCCCGTCATCACAGGCGACTACTTCGGCCTCGCCAACGTCGGCTCCAACTACGGCGCAGTCATGGTCGGATTCGCAGCTTCGGCGCTGCTGTTCCCGATCGTGATGAACATGCTGTCCGACATGACGGTCAAGTTCGTCGTACTCGCAGTCGGCGCAGTGATTGGTGCGGCGCTCACGCTGCTACTCAAGCGAAAGGGTTAATCACATGAAAGCACTGTTCATGGGCAACGAAGCCATCGCGTTCGGCGCACTCGACTCCGGCGTGGCCGTGGTCACGGGATACCCCGGCACGCCGTCGAGCGAGATCCTCGACACGGTGGCCAAGCACAACGCCGAGGGGCGCGTCTACGTCGAGTGGTCGGTCAACGAGAAGGCCGCACTCGAAGTCGCGGCGGGCGCGGCGTACAGCGGCGCGCGTACGTTGGTCACGATGAAGCAGGTCGGACTCAACGTCGCATCCGACCCGCTGATGAGCCTCGCGTACGTCGGCGTCAAAGGCGGCATGGTCATCGTCGTGGCCGACGATCCCGGCCCCATCTCGTCGCAGACCGAGCAGGATACGCGCCACTGGGCGGCGTTCGCCAAGCTGCCCGTATTCGATCCGTCCACCGTGGAAGAAGCGTATTCTATCGTAGGAAAGGCGTTCGAGTACAGCGAACGCCACCGCACGCCCGTGCTGCTGCGTCCGACGACGCGCGTCTGCCACGGCTACGCGACCATGGAGCGCGCACCTGCGGCCAACGCGGTACCACCCGTGCGCGGCGACGGCTTCGTCAAAGACAGCAAGTGGGTCATCTTCCCGCGCCTCGCGTACTTGAGCCATCTCGAGATGGAGAAGCGCAACGTCGCGCTGTGCGACGAATTTTCCGACGATCCACTCAATGTGCTGACCACCGTCGGCACGGCCGACAGCGCACAGTCGCGCATCGGCGTCGCGGTCGGCGGCGTAAGTTATGCCTATGCGATGGAAACCCTCGGCACCTTCGAGCGCGGCGTACAACTGCTCAAAGTCACCACGCCGCACCCGTTCCCCGAACGGTTGGCCGTAGACTTCCTCAAGGGCGTAGACGAAGTGCTCGTCGTCGAGGAACTCGATCCCGTGATCGAGCGACAACTCGTCTACCTCTGCGGCAAGCACAGGCTGAACGTCGCGATCAAGGGCAAACTCACGAACGATATGCCCAACGCGGGAGAATATACCGTCGACGGCGTCAAGCGTGCGCTGTACGATTTCGCGGGTATCGCGTACGACGCGCCGCAACTGCCCGAGTCCATCCCACTCGCGGTACGCCCGCCCGTACTCTGCAAAGGTTGCCCGCACCACGCGTCGTTCAGCGCGGTCAAGCAGGCGATGGAGGGCAAGTCTGCCGTATTCTGCGGCGACATCGGCTGCTACACGCTCGGCAACGCGCATCCGCTCAACATGGTCGATACCTGCCTCTGTATGGGCGCGGGGATCACCGTCGCGCAGGGATTACAGCGCACGAACGAGAATACCACGCACTTCGCGTTCATCGGCGACGGCACGTTCTTTCATTCGGGGATCACGGGCGTGATCAACGCGCTGTACAACCACACGGATATTGTCGTCGTGATCCTCGACAACTCCACGACAGCCATGACCGGCGGTCAGCCGCACCCGGGTACGGGTCGCACGATGATGGGTGAGAGTAGTCCACGCATCAGCATCCGCAAGGTTCTGGAGGCCATCGGCGTGCCGCATATCGAAGTATGCAATCCGTATGACAAGTCGGCGGTCGACTGCGTCAAACGCATGGCAGAACTCGGCGGCGTACGCGCGATCCTCTTTGAAGCGCCGTGTGTGTCCATCAAGGGGGTGAAGGCATGAGCTGCACGAACTTTAACTGCATTATCGCAGGCGTAGGCGGTCAAGGCACGGTACTTGCGTCGCGGCTGATTTCGGCGGCGGCGACCGCGCGCGGGATGCACGTCGTGAGTGCAGAGACCATCGGTATGGCACAGCGCGGCGGCTCGGTACTCAGCCACATCCGCATCGGAGATGGTGCATACGCGCCGCTCATCGGCGAAGGTACCGCCGATCTGCTCATCGCGTTCGAGCCGTGCGAGGGTGCGCGCGCGCTGCGGTATCTCAAGCGCGGCGGCGTCGCGATTGTATGCGCCGATCCCGTCGCACCCGCGAGTGGCGCGTACGACGTTGCGCCGATCCTCGACTACATCGCGGCGTATGCCGATACGCGCGTGATCGAGCCGTCGGCGATTTATAAAGAGTGCGGTTCACGGCGCGTACTCAACGTCGCACTGCTCGGCGCGGCACTCGCCGCAGGTGTGCTGCCCGTAACCGCAGACGAGGTCGCCGATGCACTCGGCGGCATCTTTACAGACGATAAATTAGAGATGAACTTGAAGGCGCTGCGCCTTGGAGGTATGATATGATTGAGAAATTGAAGCAAGCCATCGACTACGCGATGCGGGGGTGGTTCTATCAGAAGCGGTTCGCGAACATCGGCCCGATCCACAGCATGGACGACTTCGCGGCACTGCCGTTCACAGATAAAGATGATCTGCGCGACGCGTATCCGCTGGGACTGTCCGCCGTCGACGAGCGCGACGTCGTGCGCATCCATTCGTCGTCGGGTACGACGGGTACGCCCGTCATCATACCCTACACGCAGCGCGACGTCGACGACTGGGCGATCATGTTCAAGCGATGCTACGAGTTCGCAGGACTCACGCCGCTCGATCGCGTCCACGTCACGCCGGGCTACGGCTTGTGGACGGCGGGCATCGGCTTCCAGAACGGCGCGGAACTGCTCGGCTGCATGGTCATACCCATGGGGCCGGGGAATACCGATAAGCAACTCAAGATGATGATGGACTTGAAGTCGACCGTGCTCTGCGCGACGTCGTCGTACGCACTGCTGCTCACCGAAGAGATCACCAAACGCCGCATCAAGGACAAGATTCATCTAACCAAGGGCATCATCGGTTCGGAGCGTTGGGGCGAGAAGATGCGCAAACGCATCGCGGGTGAACTCGGCGTGCAGCTCTACGACATCTACGGGCTGACCGAGGTGTACGGCCCGGGCATCGGCATCAGCTGCGAACACGAGTGCGGGATGCACTACTGGGACGACTACCTGTACTTCGAGATCATCAATCCCAAGACGGGGCAGCTCGTACCCGAGGGCGAGATCGGCGAACTCGTGATCACGACGCTGCGCAAAGAGGCCGCGCCGCTGATCCGCTATCGCACGCACGACCTCACGCGGTTCATCCCGGGCGGCTGTGCGTGCGGGCGCAGGTATCCGCGCATCGACACCATCATCGGGCGTTCGGATGATATGGTCAAGGTTAAGGGTGTGATGATCTACCCGAGCCGTGTCGATGAAGTGCTGTCCAAGATCGACGGCGTGTCGAGTGAGTATCAGGTCATGATCGACCACCTCGAGGGCAAGGACGTGATGACGATCTTCTTCGAGACCGAGCATCTCGAACGCAAGGCCGCGCTGCAGGACGAGGTCAAGCACGCAGTCAAGCAGTCGTTGGGACTCACCATCGTACCTAAGGCCGTCGACGTCGGCGAACTCCCGCGCAGCGAGAAAAAGACCACGCGCGTATTTGATAATCGATATTAAAAACCAAAATCCAAAACCCGTAAAGCACAATCAAATGTTCTGGTTGTGCTTTACATAATTACATAGACTTTACGAATAATATACACATAGAATATTGCATGGTATAATTAGATATGGTATAATTCATCAGATCACATCATGGAGATACAATGGTTTACGCGATCATAGATATGGGTTCCAACAGCGTGCGCCTCTGCGCGTACAAGGCTGAAAACGGACGCGTCACGCGGCTGTTCAACGAAAAAGAAATGGCCGGACTTGCAGGCTACGTCGAGAACAACGCGCTGTCGCAAAAGGGGATGCTGCGCGCGGTCGATGCGCTCGACAGCTTCGCGCACATCCTGCGCGGGCTCGACATCCACAACGTGCGCGTGTTCGCGACGGCGTCGCTGCGCAACGTTGCCAATACCGACGAGGCACTCGCGTTCATCAAGGAGCGCACAGGGTTCGACATTCACGTCATCACGGGCGAGGAAGAGGGTGCGCTCGACTTTTTGGGCGCGACCAAACTGCTCGGTCTGACGGACGGGTTGCTCGTCGACATCGGTGGCGGCTCGACCGAACTCGTCGCCTACGCCGATCAGCACATCGTCAAATCCGTGAGCATCCCCATCGGCAGTCTGAATCTGTACACACGCAACGTGTCCGACATCCTGCCTACGAAAGAGGAGCGCAAGAACATCAAGGCGACGGTCAAGTCGTTGCTCGACGGCGTACACATGCCGTCGGACGAGTACCCGATCATTGCAGGCGTGGGCGGTACGATTCGCGGGGCGCGGCGCATCTACAACGACCTGCACGCCGCCGACGATGTGTCCAGCGGCATGGATGCCGCCGCGCTGCGTACAATGTCCAAGGCGCTCTACGACGGCGGACGCGATGCGCGCAGTACGCTGCTGCGTCTGGTGCCCGAGCGCATCCACACGCAACTGCCCGGACTCATCGTGCTGAATACGATCATCAAGCGCTTCCATACTGATTCAGTGATTGTCAGCGACTACGGCGTGCGCGAGGGGTATTTGTTTAAGTATGTACTAAATGAATTTACAGTCCAGAGGCCATAGGTCTTG
The DNA here is from genome assembly GCA_964412285.1 of uncultured Eubacteriales bacterium. GTDB lineage: Bacteria > Bacillota > Clostridia > Monoglobales > CAYZNM01 > CAYZNM01. The sequence goes on from CAYPOE010000001.1 coordinate 22,615, forward strand.
TCTTACAAAAGATGCATATGACGTATGATTATAGTTTTACACAGAACCGCGAGTTGTCGTGGCTGAGTTTCAACGAACGCGTACTCGACGAGGCGTGCGACGGCCATGTGCCACCCGTGGAGCGGTGGCGGTTCATGGGGATCGCGGCCGCCAACCTCGACGAGTTCTTCATGATCCGCGTGGGCAGCCTGTACGGGCTGCGCGAGATGGACGCATATTATACCGACAACAAGTCGGGTCTGACCGTGGGACAGCAGCTCGGCGCCATCCTCGCGCGGACGCGGCTGTTTGTCATGCGGTACGACAAAGCATTGCAGGAGATAGAGGGGGCGCTGTGCGCGCACGGCGTCGAGCGCGTCGAGCCGTGGGAACTCGGCAAAGCCGAGACGCGGTACGTCGACAACTACTTCAAGGTGTACATAGCGCCGATCCTGTCGCCGCAGATCGTCGACAAGAGCCACCCGTTCATTCACATGCAGAATGGCGCGGCGTACGTCGTATCGGCACTCGCCGACAAAGAGAAGCATAAGCTCATGGGTATCACGCCGATCCCCGCGTCGCTGCCGTCGTTCATACAGCTGCCGGGCAAGGGTACGCGGTACGTGCTGACCGAGTCCGTCGTGCTGCACAAGATCGAACAGCTCTACAAGCACTTCGATGTGCAGTGCAAGGCTTGCGTCATGGTGATACGCAACGCCGACATCAACCTCGACGACGAGGCGTTCGACGTCGACGGGGACTATCACGCGTTGGCTGCACGGATCAAGAAGAAGCGCGACAGGCTGCAACCCGTACGCGTCGACATACGCGGCGAGATCAACAAGTGGCTGATGGGTACGTTGGTCAAACGGCTGCGCATTGGCGATGAGTATTGCTTCAACACGCCGTCGCCGCTCGGCAAGAAGTACATCGGCGATGTGATCGCGCACTTGTCGCCGCACGTGCGTGCAGAGTTGTCCCATCAGCCTTACGAAGGTACGCATCCCGACGGGTTGAAGCGCGGCGATAGCGTACTCGAGCGTGTGCAGCGTGGAGATCTGCTGCTGCATTATCCCTACGAGTCGATGGAGCCGTTCATTCATCTGCTGCGCGAGTGCGCGTACGACGGCGATACGCTGTCGATTCGCATCTGTATCTACCGCCTGTCGGTGACGTCGCGCATCGTCGAACTGCTCTGCACGGCGGCTGAAAACGGCGTCGACGTACTCGTCGTACTCGAACTCAAGGCGCGGTTCGACGAGACCAACAACATACGCTGGGCAGAGCGGCTGCAAGAGGCGGGTTGCCGCGTGATCTACGGCATCGAGCATTATAAAATACATGCGAAGCTCTGCCTGATCACGCGCCGCACGCCGAATGGCGTGAGCCACGTCACGCACATCGGCACAGGCAACTACAATGAGCGCACGGCGAAGCTCTACACCGACCTGTCGCTGATCACGGCCGATCCCGTGATCGGTGGCGACGCACACGACTGCTTCACCGATATGCTGCAAGGCAATCTGTGCGGCGAGTATAAGGCATTGCTCGCCGCGCCGCACACGTTGGGCACGGGCATCGCGCGGCTCATTGACGAGCAAATCGCGCGCGCCGAGGGCGGTCTGCCCGCGCGGATCGTGTTCAAGCTCAACTCGATCACCGAGCGCGGCGTCATCGATAAGTTGAGCGAGGCGAGCTGTGCGGGCGTAGAGATCCTGTTGATTGTGCGCGGGATCTGCTGCATCCTGCCTGGGATCCCGGGGCGCACCGACAACATTCGCGTGATCAGCGTGGTGGGACGCTTCCTCGAACATTCGCGCGTCTACTGCTTTGGCATGGGCGACGACGCGCAGGTCTACATCGCGTCGGCCGATCTCATGACGCGCAACCTCGAGCGCCGCATCGAACTCGCGTGTCCGATTCGCGACAACCGCATCAAGCGGCGGATCCTATCGCTGCTTGAGGACTACACGCGCGATAACGTCAAGGCGCGTCTGCTGCGCGGCGACGGCACGTACGGGCGTGTGGATGAGGATGCAGAGGGGGATGCGTTTGATGTGCAGGCGGAACTCATGAAGCAGTCCCAATCTTACAACGCGCCCAATACCTGACCGATCGGTTCGCGGATCACGAGGTTGGCGCGGCCGTCGAACGGCGTCTCGCCTTTGTTGATGAGTACGAGCGCGTCGCCGTGGAAGTAGTGGATGAGTCCGGCGGCGGGGTGTACGACGAGCGACGTACCGCCCACGATGAGGGTATCGGCGGTCTCGAGCGCGCGGATCGCATTGAACACCGTATCGTCGTCGAGGGTTTCGCCGTAGAGTACGACGTCGGGCTTGAGGATGCCGCCGCACGTGCAGCGCGGCACGTCGGACTCCGACTGCGCGCGCATGTAGTCGGCGTCGTACGCCGCGCCGCAAACCATACAGTGGTTGCGGTGGATGCTGCCGTGCAGCTCATAGACGGTCTGGCTGCCCGCCGCCGTATGCAGCCCGTCGATGTTCTGTGTGATGACGGCGGTCAGGATGCCGCGCTGTTCCCATTCGGCGAGCTTGTAGTGCGCGGGATTGGGCTGCGCGTCGACGCATAAGATTTTTTCGCGGTAGAACTGATAGAACGCTTCGGTGTTGCAGAGAAAGAAGTTGTGCGACAGGATGGTCTCGGACGGATACTCGTACCGTTGGTTGTAGAGTCCGTCGGTGCTGCGGAAGTCGGGGATGCCGCTTTCTGTCGATACGCCCGCGCCGCCGAAGAATACGATGCGGCGGCTGTTGGCAATGATGTCGGGTAGGGTCATGATGGTTCCTCCGTCTGCCACCACAGGTAGTTGTTCTCGATCCACATGCGCATGTCGCCGCGGTCGCACAGGTACGACAGGTACGATCGCACCGTGAAGCCTACGAGCGCACACTGGTTCATGTCCATCGAGAGTCCGTAGTGCGCGAATACATTATGCAGTATATCCTCAAATCGTATTTTTTCTTTGCAGATACGCAGCAATATGTCTACGATTTCGTATACTTTGTCGCGATTGACTGCGATGAGTTCGGACAGATCCGACACAGGATCGGCGTGCGACGGCACGAACAACTTGCCCTCGAGCGCACCCAACTGCGTCAGCATATCGAGGTAGCCCGCCACATCGTAGAGGAACGCAATGTGGTACTTCTCCATCGTCGCGACGCTCATGACGCTATCCGACACGAACCACACGTCGTCGTCGGTACGCACGCCGATCATGTCGTAGGCGTGCCCATACAGCGGCATAAACGTCAGACCCTGCGGCAATACGTCGGCCGTCAGCGGTCGAACGTCGGCGGGTTGCGGCAGCAGAAACTTGTTGCGCATAGCCTTGGCCGGATACCCGCCGAAGATCGTCGTGGGATTCAGCAGCGGGTGTCGCGCGTAGACCGTGCCGCCGTCGAGCGCGTAGACCGCGCAACCCGTGCGCTGTTGGAGCAGCGCGTTGCCGCCGATGTGGTCGGCGTGGGTGTGGGTGTCGATGACAAGCGACAGCGAAAAACCCTGTGCGTCGAGCACGCGCAGGATGCGTTTGGCCGCGTCGGGCGAGTTGCCGCTGTCGATGAGTGCGACGCGCGTATCGTCGATGCGATAGATGCCGATGCGGACGGGTGCGTCGATGTAGTAGGTGCGTGGGGCGAGTTGGACGAGGTCGTACATAGCAGTTTGCCTCCATATATGTAAAGCATAGGGGTGCGTACCCCTATGCTTATCGATCGCGCTACTTGCGCGTTGCTTATTTCCAATTCTGGTTAAATCCCTTGAAGCTGTCGCCCAAGCCTCGAAGGCTCTCCGTCACTTGGCGACGAATGGTCTCGCCGATGCTGTCGCCATCAGGAGCGCTACCACCGTTCTCGGACACGGTAGTGTGTCCCCCGGATAGGCCCATCATGGACACGATCATGTCGAGGCAGCGCTGCTGCACATCCCCGTTGTGCGTGGAATGGATGATGCTACGCAGGAACTCGAGCTTATCCTTATCGGAGATGTTGCCACCGGGTTGCTTGCCCTTGAGGTCGTTGTACATCTGGCGCAACAACTCCATGACTTCGCGGTTGCTCTCGAGTTTCTTCTCAACCATGTACCGAATGGTGTCAGAGCGACTGCGGTTTGAACCATCTGAGGACACGGGCATGTTAGCGACGGCCTCCAAACCTGCGGAAATGATGGCGTTGCTCTGTTCGACCAATGCGTCAATGCGCGCCAGAATGGCTTCGGCCGTATACTGCGTCGGCTGCGGTTGCGGTGCAACCGGCGGCTGTGGCGGCAGCGGAGGTTCGGGCGCCATGGGCGCGTCTGCCCCTATCGTAGGCTGCGGTTGCGGCACGTAGACCGTGTTGTCGTTGGCGGCTACAGACTTGAATACAACGGTGTCGTCGGTGTCGATCTCGTGCGTGTTGCTATCGGCGTTGCTGTCGATATTGCTGTTAAAGTTGCTATTATACAGGTCGTTCATGGTATCCTCCGGAATGTCCGGCGGACTATGATATGTTCCTGTCGCGATCAGACAGATGGCGTCCTCTCCGACAGGATGTGCCCTGCCGGACTTTATAAGACCCCGCGCCCTGCGGGGATAAGTGCTGTGTAAGAGCACGCCCCGCTCATCTAAGACTCGTACGTTTTTTTCGATGGGTTCCTCCCCCTATCGCAATCTGCGAAGTAGATCATAGTTGTGCGTTGCGTGAATACTGTGCCGTACGCCGTTTTTTCTTATGGGTGCCGTCCCCTGTACGCCGCTATTATATCACACAACGACAGGCATGTCAACTACCCATTTTTCGTGTTTTTGCACGTCTGGATAAGCTCCACGGTCTCTTTGCAGATGCGTGTAATCTCGTCCCAACGCCCACCGCCCACGAGTGGGGCCGTTACCATAAACGATCCGCCGCACGCGATCACGTTCTTGCAACCCAGATACGCGGCGAGGTTGTGCAGTCCGATGCCGCCCGTCGGCAGGAAGCGCACCATGCCATACGGCGCGGACAGCGCCTTGATGTACGCGACGCCGCCGACCTGTTCGGCCGGGAACAACTTGAGCGTCGTGAGACCGCACTCGAGCGCGGCCTCGATCTCGGTCGGTGTGACGCAGCCCGGCACAATGGGTACGCCCAACTGTTGGCAGTGTGCGACGGTCTTGGGATTGAACCCAGGCGATACGAGAAACGATGCGCCCGCGTCGACCGCGCGGTCGACCTGTTCGCGCGTGAGTACCGTCCCCGCGCCGACGAGCAAGTCAGGATACGCCTGCCGCATGGCGCGAATGGCGCGATCCGCGCCCTCGGCACGGAACGTCACCTCGGCGACGGGGATGCCGCCGTCGATCAACGCCTTGGCGAGCGGCTGCGCCTGTGCGTCGGGGTTGTCGAGTTTGATGACAGGTACGATGCCGATCTCGGCGATGCGTGCTGTGATGTCCATGTCTCCTCCATAGGATTGGATTTATAGAAAGATTAGATGATAGAAAATAAGTAATTGATAGAAAATGAGTAGCGTAACGCCGTCGCTCAAAGCGTGACGCCGCCCTTGAAGATGGCAATCTCGGTGTAGCCGTGGCGTTCGTTTTGGGTCTGTCGACCGCTGGCTATGTCGATCAGCAGCCCGTGCAACGCATCCGTCGCCGCGTCGAAACCTACGCCGTCGAGGATGATACCCGCATCGTAGTCGAACCAGTCGGGTTTGCGTCGGTACAGCGGCGTATTCGTCGCAATCTTGACCGTAGGTACAGGGCCGCCGAACGGCGTACCGCGCCCCGTCGTGAAGCACACGATGTGCGCGCCGCTCGCGGCGAGGTTGGTACACGACACCATGTCGTTGCCCGGCCCCGTGAGCAGGCTCAACCCGGGCTTGACGCACGGCTCGGCATACTCGAGTACATCGACGATGGCAGCCATACCGCCTTTCTGGATGCAGCCGAGCGACTTCTCCTCGAGCGTCGTGATGCCGCCGTCCTTGTTGCCCGGCGACGGATTCTCGTAGACGACTTGCCCGTGCGACGTGTAGTACGCCTTGAAGTCGTCGATCATGCGCACGATGCGGTCGAATACATCGCGGTCGACTGCCCTGTCCATGAGCCGCGTCTCCGCGCCGAACATCTCAGGCACCTCGGTCAGTATGGCGCGCCCGCCCGCCGCCGTATGGCGATCGGTGAGCCGCCCGCACAGCGGATTCGCCGTGACGCCCGAGAATGCGTCGCTGCCGCCGCACTTGAACCCGATCACGAGTTGATGTACAGGGATCGGCACGCGCATGTCGTTGCGCGTATGCGCGACGAGTTCGCCGATGATGTGCAACGCATCCTCGATCTCGTCGGCCGCGTCCTGCGTGACCAAGAAGCGGATGCGCCGCCTGTCGTAGTCGCCGAGGTATGGCTCAAACGCGGCGACGTGGTTGTTTTCACAGCCGAGCGACAGCACGAGTACGCCGCCCGCGTTGGGGTGACGTGCGAGTGCGGCGAGTACGCGCTGCGTGTGCACCTGATCGTCGCCCATCTGGGAACAGCCGTACGGGTGCGTGAACGCGTACACGTTGCCGCCGTATAGCTCTGTCGCCCGCCGCGCGACGCGCTCCGCCGTCTTATTGACGCAGCCCACCGTAGGCAGAATCCAGACGTCGTTGCGGATGCCCACGCGCCCGTCGGCGCGGCGGTAGCCGTCGAACGTCGCGGCACAGGTCGACGGCGCGTACGCATAGGGTGCGCCGAACGCGTACGCGCACCCGCCGTCGAGGTTGGTGCGCAGGTTGTGCGTATGCACATGTGTGCCCGCCGCGACGTCGACCGTCGTGCGCCCGATGGGCATACCATACTTGATGACGGGTTCGCCCGCGCGTATGTCGCGCAACGCGACTTTGTGTCCGAATGGGATGCCATCGTGTGTAGCGGGATCTGTCACAACGGCGACGTTGTCGTCGGGATGAATCGTGATGCGCTGCATATCAGGCCTCCGTAGAGATGGCGATCGCGTCTGCAACCGCCTGTCTTGCGCCGCGGGTCAGGATGCCATGTATGTGTGCGTCGACGGCGTCGAGCAAGCCGCCGATGTGCGTCAGATCCTCGTCCCAGAGAGATGCGTCGGACAGGATGGTGTGTGCGACAGTATCTGGTTTTCCCCACGCGACGGCGAACTTATCCACAACATCCCCATCGTCGCGTACATCGTGACCATCGCCTCTGTAGTAGACGAGGAGTGCGGCGAGTCCGAACGACAGCAGCGTCGGCACACGTCCGCGCGCGGCGGCATAGTCGGTCAGCGACGGCAGACATCGCGCCTTGTACTTGGACACGCTATTGAGCGCGATGTCGGTGAGCCTATGTTGGATGAACGGGTTGGAGAAGCGTTCGAGTACGGCGCGCGCGAACGCGTCGAGATCGGCGCGGTCGAGCCGGATGTGTGGGATCACCTCATCCCAGAGTGTGCGTTCTATGAACGTGCGGAACACGGCGTCGCCCATCATATCGAGTACCGTCGCGTGACCCGCCATGTGCGCGGCGAGTACCGACACGGTGTGCGCGCCGTTGAGGATGCGCACTTTGCGCGTACGATACGGCGTCATGTCGCGCGTCCATACGACGGGCAGTCCTGCCTTGTCGAGCGGCAATGTGTCGCGCCATGGTTCGTCGACCTCGATGACCCACAGTCCGAACGGTTCGCAGGTCACGAGTAGATCGTCCTCGTAGCCGAGCCGCGCCTGGATGGCCTCGATCTCGCCGCGCGGATAGCCCGTGACGATGCGGTCGACGAGCGTATTCGCGAACGCGTTGGCGGTATGCAGCCAGTCGACAAAACCGCCGTCCAAGCCCCATTGGGCAGCATATTGCAGCACGATGCGCTTGAGGTGATCGCCGTTGCGGTCGATGAGTTCGACAGGTAGGATGAGCAGGCCCTTATCGGCGGCACCGTCGAACGCAGTGTAACGGCGGTACAGCAGCGCGCAGAGTTTGGCGGGATAGCCGGACGGCGGCGCGTCGGTGAGTCGGTCACCCGACTTGTACGCGATGCCGGCCTCGGTCGTGTTGGAGATGACGACGCGCAGATGGGGGCTTTGGGCGACTTCGAGCAGCGCCGCGTAGTCGTTGTACGGATGGATGCAGCGCGTGACGCAAGTCACGACGTGCGAACGTTCGACGACGACGCCGCGTTCCATGCCGCGCATGAGCACGGTGTACAGGCCGCGCTGTCGATTGATGGCGTCGGCCATGCCGTGCGGGATGGGTTGACAGAGTACGACGCCGCCATCGTACACGCCGCTTTTGACGGCGAGGTCGATCATGTAGTCGGCAAACGCGCGCAAGAAGTTGCCCTCGCCGATTTGCAGTATGGTTTCGCTGCGCGGGGTATGCGGTGTGATGTCGGATAGATTCATGCGTAACCCTCATTTCGATGGAGTGTGGTTTGCTACACATAATCTATCACGAATGCGCGTACAATGCAAGTCGCGCGTACAATGCGCAAGATAAAAAATGTGC
>CAYPOE010000002.1:0-27468 GCA_964412285.1 uncultured Eubacteriales bacterium
ATACGTCCTTCCTGTTATATAAATCTGTAGCAAAAGTATACCAGAAACCTACCGTCGTGTCAAACGCTTTACTCTACTTTTCATCTACTTTTGCGGATCAAAGATAGAGATCGAATTACATAATTTTTCCCGTTTAGGATAAAATAGGTAAGCATACTAGAAAGGAAGATACCCATGGTCTACGTACTATCCCTCATATTGCTCATCAACACCGTCGCATTCACACCCGCGTCCAAGCCGAAACAGTACGACGTCGGCGCGCGCATCCACGGCTTTGTCGTCGACAGCATCGGCTACGCCGGCGATCTCGACTGCAACGTCTACACGCTCACGCACGAGCGTACGCGCGCCAAACTGTTCTGGATCCGCGCCGACGACGAAACCGTCGCGTTCAGCATCGGATTCGCCACGCGTCCGACGTCGGATAACGGCGCGCTGCACGTACTCGAACACTGCGTCGTCGCGGGATCCAAACGGTACCCACATACGACGCTGTTTAACGAGATGCGCGCCAAGCTCTTGCTGTCTGACATCAACGCGTCGACGTTCGACAACTGCACCGTGTATCCGCTCGCGTGTTACGACGAGAAACAGTTGCTGTCCGCTGCCGACGCGTACGTCGACTGCGCACTGCAACCCGCCGTACTCACCGACCCCAACATCTTTCGCCGCGAGGGCATACGCTTCAACTACGACGATGATACAGGTGTGATACAAGCCGCGGGCATCGTCTATAACGAGATGACGCACTACGCGGCCGATCCTGAACTCTACGGCGCGGCAACGATCAACCGTGTGCTGTTCGCCGACACATCCGCCGCGTACTACGCGGGCGGTATGCCGAATGATATACTGGGCCTCAAACACAGCGACGTCGTCGCCGCGCATGAGGCGTACTATTATCCATCCAACTCGGTCAGCACGATCTACGGCGACGTCGACGTCGGCAAGTTCTGCGCCATGCTCGACAAGGCGTTCAAGTCGCACGAGTACCGTGAACCCGTGGAGTCATTGTCGTTGCCGACGCTTGAACAGCCCGTGACCAAGCACGTCAAGTATGCGTCCAAGAACGGCGATTCCTATGTCACACAGAGCTACCGCATCGACGCGTCTGCAGACGAACTCCCTGCCGTCCTGCTGACTGCGTCGCTGTTGCAGCGCGACGACGCGCCGCTCCTGCAGGCGCTCGACGCGTCGCGGCTGGCCGACGAGTACCGCGTGTCGCTCGACGTGGGCGCACCGTCGCCCGTGCTGACCGTCACAGCCGTGGGAATCCCATCACAGCGGTACAGGGATTTTACGGCGTTGCTGCAAGAGACGCTGCTCGGCATGTCGCGCAGGATTGACGCGGATCTGCTTGAGGCGTTGCTATATAAAGAACGATTTCGCGCGGCAACCAAGACGTTGGCGTCGGGCGCGGGCTTCAACGCCGTGACCTACGCGCCGCACTACTACTACGCGACAGGTGGCATCTCGTATATCGCAGACGAATCGGGCGCGTTATCGGCGTTGGCGGATCAGGTCGGAGAGAAGCTGATCGAGCGCACGATTGAGAAGCACCTAATCAACAACAAGCGGCGCGTCGTCGTGACGATGTCGCCCGACGGTACGCTGCCGACGATACCCGAGTGTTCGGCACGCATCCTGTCCGATGCGCTCCGTGGACTCGAACAAGAGGATTTTGACAAGATCGTCGAGGCCGACACCGAGTACAAACTCTGGCAGGCGGAGGACGTAAGCGACAAGGCCATCTCGCGCATACGCGTGTCGTCGCCTTCGCGCGAGGATTGTATACCGCAACCTGTATCGTTGCGCAAATCCGAGATCAACGGACAGCGACTGTACGCCGCACCGCTGCCTACGCGCGGGATCAGCTACGTGCAGCTGCTCTATGACATCTCGCACGTGCCGCCCGAGCGTCTGCACGCGCTACAACTGTACCTGCGCATGATGGGCAGCGTCGATACGACAGAGCGCGGTTACGACGACCTCAAGAAGCAGACGGCGCGGTATATCGGCGATATACGGTGCGACGTCACGTGGGTCACGACGGATTATCTGACCAATGCTGGCTATCCGGCTGTCAACCTGACCGTTGGCGCGGACAACGCGTATATCCGCGAGGCCGTGGCATTGGCGACTGAGATGCTGTACGCGTCGTCGCCCGACGCCGTCGACGTGGATACGCGCGCACACGACGAGCTGTCGCGCTACAAGAACCGACTCACGTCGAATCCGTTGGGCGAAGCCGTCGGCATCGCGGCGGGCAGCGTGAGTCCGGCGTGCGGCTACCGAAGCTACGCCAATGGGTACGGCTATTACGAGTATCTGCAACGGCTGTGCGTGCAAGATACACCTGATGCGTCCGAGACCGACGGCATCGGCGCGTTGCTGCACAATGCGCCGCGCGTCACGGCGACGATCTTCGGCGACGGCGACGCGCTGTCGTACGCGTTCTTCCCGACGTACGACGCCATCATGCGGTTGCCTTTGCCTACGCCTACGCCTACGCGTTACGCGATCCCGCGTCCAGCCAATCGTACGGCGCTGCTGACCGACGGCGGCGTGTCGCACAACGTTGCGGCTGTGACGTTGCCCACGGAGCTCGTGACCGACGGTAAGATCTATGTCATCAACAACATCTTGAACAACACGTATCTGTTGCCAAAATTGCGATTGCAGGCGGGCGCGTACGGTGCGGGTATGCTGCTCATGGATCGCAAGATGCCGTATGCGATGGTCATGTATACGCTGAGCGACCCCAACGTCTACGATACAATGGACGCGTTCGCGCAGATACCTGCGTTCATGTCGGCGTACAAGCTATCGCGCGACGAGGCGCAGGGCTACATCACAGCGACGTTGCGCGTCATGCGCGAGAACGGCGGTGCGCTGTCGGCGGCGATGGGAGCGGTATCGCGCGACATCGCGGGTATGACGCAGCAGACGCTACTGCGACGCGTCGACGACATCCGCCGCTTTGCACCCCGCGACCTTGCGCGGTATGCCGACACGTACGCGTCGATGCTCGGGGATGCGTCGCTATGCACGGCGCTGTCGCGCGATAGGGCTGAGGAGTATGGCGCGGCGTACGAGGTGATATTGGAATGATGCACGTTGCCCGCTTTGGCGGGTTACATAACGCGGCACCACCTGTCATATCCTGACATATGATATACAGGATACCTATCTACCTAATCGAACCAAATTATATACACACGGAGGAAAGTTATGTGTTCTACAGGAATAGATGCAAGAAACGGCAATGCCGTTGTGCGTGCGCACGGCGTGGGTGTTTGGGGAGACTACCCAATCGACGCTTCCCGGGGCTGCTCACGTGGCTCTTCCGGCTGTAACCAGCCGCGCTTCGACGCCGATGTACAGCGCAACATCGATACAGGGTACGACCCCATGTTCTGGGGTGTAACAGAAGGCCGCGGCGACATCGAGGACTCTCTGTCAGTACGTTGCGAGGAGCCGCGCGAACATCGTTGCTGCCCTCATCGTGACATCCCTACGATCGGATGGTTGAACCTCAGTCACAGGCGTTGCTGCCCGAAACGTTGTCATGAAGAGCATCACAAGTGCCACGAGCATCACAAGTGCCACGAGCATCATAAGTGCCACGAGCATCATAAGTGCCACGAGCATCATAAGTGCCATCATCGTGAGATCACGCTGCGAGTCGCCGTGCTGCGCGAAGGCACAAATATCTATTTAAGCAATCGCGAAGTCTTTGTAAAGAGCGTACACAGCGACGTTACGTTGCGCTCCGTTACGGATTTCGGCGGTACTGCCCACTTTGCAGGCTTACACCCGGGCGAGTATTACGTAGGTTGCGTCGGCAACGACGGCGCTAAACAGCGCATCAAGCTGTTCCATGACGAACAGACCGTCGTCATCGAATGCTGCTGCCATCACAAACACGAGTGCTGCTGCCATCATCACAAGCACAAGCACTGCTGCGAGTAATTCGTTGGGTTGGCTTCGTGCATGGCTTTGTGTACGATGATGCCACTGCGCAATAAAAACCCCTTGCGGAATAGCGAAATCGTTATTCTGCAAGGGGTTTCTTGGTTTAATAAACAAAATAATAAGCCTTAACGGGATCGTGTAAGGCTTAACGGTTTGCGGACGAGATTACGCCTCTTTGGCAACGACTTCTTTGCCTTTGTAGTATCCGCATTCGCTGCATACGCGGTGCGCGCGGATCAACGCGTGGCACTGCGGGCAGGGTACGAGCTGCGGTGTGGCGAGTTTCCAGTTGGCGCGTCGTGTATCGCGGCGCTGACGCGACACGCGGCGTTTGGGCGCTATAGATGCCATATGATATGCTCCATTCCCTCTGTAGAATCTTTGATTACAGCCCTTACATTATATAGGATTTATGGTATTTTGTCAATAGTATTTCCACGAACTTTAGTTCTTTTAATAAGTTCTTTAAAGATATTAGATATTTGCATAGGATTTATCTGCGCCCGTTATGCGATCAATCAGGGGTACGGCGGACGCAACGATGATGATCTTGACAACATCGGGTAGAATAAACGGCACGACGGCCATGGTAAGGCCTTGCACGAGCGTAATGCCCGTGAGTATGCACAACCATAGCGTACCCGCCGTGTAGCATACGCATAACCCTGCCAATATGGCGATGGGTGCGGCGACTATTCGATTGGGCGTACGCGTTACGAGGCGACGGTACAACCACGAGATGATCCATGCTATGGCAGGGTACGACGTGAGGTATCCGCCGGTCGGACTCACGAGTACGGCGGCCCCTGCGCGGAAGCCCGAGAACACAGGCATACCTGCCGCGCCGATGAGTATGTATAGGATCTGTGCCATAGCGGCGTACCGTGGCGGCAGTACGAGCGCTGTCAGGTATACGCCGCATAGCCCCATCGTAACGGGTACAGGCGAGAATGGCAGCGGTATTGCGATGACTGACAGCAGTGCAGTCAAAGCCGCGCACAGCGCGGATAGTACATAGTATCGCGTGCGAAGTCGTGTGGTCATGTCAATCCCCCTAATGCAATTCAGTAATATCGGCCGCGATCACGCGTACGTGACGACCGTTGTGTTCGACGAGCAGCGCGCCGTCATGATCGATGCCGCGCGCTACGCCATCGAAGCTCATGCCGTTGCGCTGCGTGACGCGTATGGGTCTATCGACCCACACCATGCGCTCGGCGTATGCGCCGCGAATCGTAGCCACGTTGGAAGGGTGCAACCACTCGTCGCAACGTGCTACAATCGCATCTCGCAACACGAGTAAGTCGCACGCGCGACCTGTGCCATCGGCGACGCTCGTCGCAATATCCGCCACATCGGGCGGCGTATGTGCAACATTGATACCTATGCCGACAATCACGGCTGTATGCCCATCACAGCTTATGCGCTCGGCCAGTATGCCGCAGAGCTTGCGGTTGTCGCACAGCAGGTCGTTGACCCACTTGATGCGTGCCTCCAAGCCACATACACGTTGCAGCGCCTCACATACGGCGACGGCCGTGCCGCACGTGATGAGTCCCGCGGGTAGATCGTCCAATGACGTACCCAGCCCAATCGTGAGGTACAGCCCGCCTGTCGGCGAAGCGAAACTACGCCCCGCCGTACCGCGCCCCGCATCCTGCCGTTTGGCCATCACGGTAAACGCACCATGCCAACCGTCGCAGAGTAGACGCTTGGCATGGTTGTTCGTGGAATCTGTCTCGTTCAGTATGATATGATGATACGGCATTGATCAATCCAACATCTTGTCGATCGTCGAGAAGGTATAGCCCTGGTTCTGAATGTACTCGATCACCTGCGGTAGGATCTCTGCGGTCTGATCCATCGCGCGGAACGAGTGCATGAGTATGATGGCACCAGGGTGAAGGTTGTCGCGTATATTGTCGAAGATCTTCTGCGTGCCGGGATTGCTCCAGTCGCGCGGGTCGATCGACCAGTTGACGACATACTCGCCCAAATCGGCCGCGGCCTGGTTGACCGTATTGTTGACAGCCCCGAACGGCGGGCGCATAAACTTGTGCGTACTGCCTGTGATGTTGGCGATGATCTCCTCGGTGCGGGCTAGCTCCCACTTGATGTCGTTGTATGACATGCTCGTGAGTTTGACGTGTCCGTACGTGTGACCGCCTACATAATGACCTTCGTCATGCGCACGTTTGATTAAATCTGGATAGCGCTCGACATACGAGCCTATGACAAAGAAACTTGCGGGTACGCCGTAGTCTTCGAGGATGTCTAGCACCTTTTCCGTGATGCGGTCGTCGGGGCCGTCGTCGAAGGTTAGGTATACCGCGTTGTTGACGGCATTGCCCGTAATATACGCGCCCTCTGTGTTGCTGCGTACAGGATACGTTTTAACGACATCCTCGGCCTCGGATGCATCGGCGGTTTCTATGACCTCGGCTGTGTCTTGCAATACCTGTGCGTCCGTGTATGCCTCGTCGACGCCCTGATCTTGATCTTTGACGGTTGAGGCAGATGCAGCTGCATCGTCGGATGTAGATTTGGGTAGCACGTAGCGGTTGTTAGACGATGCGCGAACTGCGCCTACTTTGTGGGATGCGTCGGCGTCGGAAGGCTCGTCCGACGCAGTTTCGGACATATCCTCGACGGCTTCAGCTACTTCAGATGCGTCAACTGGGGCGGCGACTGCCTTGGCCATAACGGGTATGGCTATATCGGGACGCACGGCGCGCACCCCGGGCCACGCCGAACAACCCGCCAACAAACACGTTATGTACGCCAATAGGAGGGATGCTGCAACACACTTATATAAACGTTTCATATCGATACCTTATCCATAGCTTGTCCGTGGCCTATCTATCGTTTGATACATATATTATACTGCCTCGCGCGGTTTTTGTCAAATTATGCATAGACACATCTCGACGTCTGCGCCCCCTGTACGTGGTCACGCTGTGTAGTATGAGCGAAAAAAACCCTGTGTAAACGTTAATAATTTTGGAAAATCCCTCTGGTCATCCATGATATTTGTGCATTACGACATAATTGTCAAATAAGAATTGCGTTTTTTAACTGTATCATGTATAATGAAGTTATAAAATAAGAGAGGCATGGCGACATGATTGGCATGGATGGGATGATATAGTATGGATATGAATATACGAGTATTGAACGCACTGTCGTCCGACGAGCGCAGACAGCTCTATCGCCGCGCCGAGACGGACATCGAGGCGTTGCTGCCGCTCGCGCGCGAGGTCGCGGATAAGGTACGTACCGACGGCGACGCAGCATTGATGGCTTACACCAAGGCATTTGATAAAGTGGAACTGTCGTCGTTGCGCGTGACGGCGGATGAGATAGAGCGTGGATATTGCGCTGTAGATACGGACCTGCGCGCCACGCTCGAATACGCGTACAAGAACATACACAACTTCCACGCCGCGCAGCTGCCGCAGGAATATACCTTCAAGACGGTCGACAATGGCTTGTTTATCGGCGAAAAGACCACGTCGCTCCGCAACGTCGCACTGTATGTGCCGCGCGGCAAGGGTAGCTTCCCGTCGGTACTGCTCATGCTTGCGATCCCTGCGGTCGTGGCTGGCGTCAAGAACATTGTCATCCTCACCCCGCCCAATCCCGAGGGCGAGGTCGACGCGCCGATCCTCGCGGCGGCCAAGATCATCGGCATCAACGAGATCTATAAAGTAGGCGGTATACAGGCCGTTGCGGCCGTTGCGTTCGGCACGCAGACCGTACCCAAGTGCGACAAGATCGTGGGGCCGGGTTCGGCGTACGTGACGGCGGCGAAGCGTGCGCTTGCGGCGTACATCGATATCGGGCCGCTTGCAGGGCCGTCGGAGTCGATCATTCTCTGCGATGAGCACACGGATCCGCTCTGTGCGGCGCTCGATCTCATGGTCGAAGCCGAACACGGTTCCGACTCTGCCGCAGTGTTGGTCACGCACTCCAAAGAACTCATCGAAAAAATACAGGCTCTTATAGAAGAACAGTTGGGCAAAGTATCTGACGTGCGCCGTAAGTTCATCACAGATAATCTAAGTGGTTACGGCGGCGCGGTACTCACGAATTCATTAGAAGAATCCATCGCGTTCACCAACGACTACGCGCCCGAACACCTCGAGATCCTCACGAGCGACCCGTTCCGTGACATGATGAAGATCGACCATGCGGGCGAGATCCTGCTCGGTCAGCACGCGCCGATTACGCTTGGCAACTACCTGCTCGGACTCAACGCGATCTTGCCGACGGGCGGCAACGCGCACACGTACAGCGGGGTATCAGTACACGACTTCATGAAGCGTTCGTCGATCGGCTATGTCACGCGCGAAGGATTCGAGGGTGTACGCACGCACGCGGCGCGGTTCGCGACCGCCGAAGGGTTCGACGCGCACGCGTTGGCGATAACCGACCGTCCGTAATCATAAGCATGATGATTGAGCAATAGGTGAATACTATGGGCATACAAGTCACGCGCTCGACGAGCGAATCCATCATCACAGTCACAATCGACGTGGGCAAGGTTGCACCCGACTACCGCGTCAAGATCAACACGCCATACCCATTCCTGAATCACATGATCGAACATGTCGTATGGCGCAGCGGCATCAACATCGCCATGGACATACAGCTTGCACACTTCACACTGTCCCACCTCGTGTGTGAGGATGCGGGGCAGGCGTTGGGCAAGGCCATTGCCGAGTATATCAAGACGACGCCGGCCGTCTACGGCTTTGGCGACGGCATGGGTATGATCGACGAAGCCCGCGCGTTCTGCGCCGTGAGCTTCGAGAGCCGCACGATGTTTGTGTTCGACAAACGCGTCGAACTGCCCAACGAGACAGAGGGCATGTTGAGCGAGGATCTCATGACGTTCATCGATGGCGTCGTCAACGGCGCCAACTGCACGATGCACATCGAGTTCTGTCGCGGGGAGAACGGCCATCATGTCTGGGAGGCCATCTTCCGCGCGATTGGACTCGCGCTCGGCAAGGCTGTGTCGGTCAATGCGTTGCGCGAAGGACAGACGAGCGGCGTCGCTGGTACGGTAAACTTTGATATAAAGCATCTATAATTATTATATTATATAGTGAAGTCACCATACGAGATTATCTTATTTGACTTGGACGGCGTGATCACGTCGGAGCAATGCTACTGGGATTGCGCGGCGTTGACTGTATACGAACAACTCACGTCGTCGGACTATTTTGGCGACAGCACTATTGATGTAGCGGCCATGTCGCGCGACGTGCGCAAGATACGCGATGAACTATTCGATCGTGACAAGTTCATCAAATTGTGTAAGAACGTCGGCGTCAACTCCAACTGGGATCTGTCGTACGTATTCATCTGTGCGACGCTGCTCACAGGCGACAGGCGCAAAGCCTACGATTACATCGAGTCGCAACACTGCGACGCGCTCGAGCTGTACGAACGGCTCGGTCACGCGTTGGCGGGTACGTTAGGTAAAGACGGCGCATACACCGCGCGCGGCGGTACGTTGTGGCACAGTATCGTCGACTGCTTTCAGGAGTGGTACCTCGGGGATACGCATTTTGCTACGCAATACGGCAGATCGCCCGTACGCACAGGCAAGGACGGCATCATGGGCGCAGAACAACCGCTGATCCCGTTGCCGCAACTGCGTGAACTGCTCGAGAAGTTGAGCCGCAGCCACACGTTAGGCATCGGCACGGGACGCGTCGACTTTGAAGTCTATCAGCCGTTCGAGCGTTTGGACTTGCTCCAATACTTTGACCCCAAACGCGTCGTATCATTCACGTATGTATTGAATGCAGAGAAGGCGTACAACGCATCCGTGAGTAAGCCGCACCCGTACATGTTCGTCAAGGGCGCACTGGGTGTGGACTACCCCGACGACAAGATCATCGGCGGCGACTATCCCCGCGACGGATTTGACAAAGTACTCGTCGTCGGCGACGCGTTCGCCGACATGGGCGCGGCGTTGGCCGCCGGAATGGACTTCTGCGCAGTACTCACGGGCGTTGCAGGCGACGCGGCGCGACCGTTCTTTGAACAGGGTGGCGCAAAGTATATCCTGCCTGACGTTACGCATATTGCGCATATAGTGGACTTATGGAATTAAACGATTTACGCAAGATTCATACCGCGACGCTGTGCGATATGTTGCACACGTTGGCGGTTGGCGACGTGTGTCTGTTGTCGGGCACAGTCTACACCGCGCGCGACGCGGCGCACAAACGGATGCGCGACGCACTTGATCGTGGCGAACCGTTGCCGTTCGACATACGCGGCAAAGTCATCTACTACTGCGGCCCTACGCCGACCCCACCCAATTCGGTCATCGGCGCGTGCGGCCCTACAACGTCGGCGCGCATGAACGCCTATGCGCCGAGACTGCTGTCGCTCGGCCTCGGTGGTATGTTAGGCAAGGGTGACATGGGCGCGGCGGTATCCGACGCGGTTGCGCAGTACGGCGGCGTGTATCTGACGACCGTGGGCGGTGCGGGCGCGTACTTACAGCGGCGCGTGGCGTCGTGCGAATGCATCGCGTACGCCGACCTCGGCGCAGAGGGCGTGTATCGGTTAGACATTATCAATTTTCCCGTAAGGGTGAATATAATCGGTTTTCCGTCTCAGGACGGCATAAATGAAGGGAGTAGAATATGGCAACAATAACCAAAGACAGCATCATCTTTGACGTACTGCAACTCAACCGCGGCACGGCGCGATTCTTTCTCGAGATGGGTATGCACTGTTTGGGCTGTCCGTCTGCGAGTGGCGAGTCGATCGAGGATGCGTGCGCGGTACACGGCGCAGACGCCGATGCGTTAGTCGAGAAAATCAACGCGTTTTTATCCGAACAAGAATAGTCGAACGAGAATAAGGGGTGAGCGATATATCTACAATAAAAGAAAAGAAACCCAAGCTGTTTATGTACAAAAATAAGCCGCTCTTGCGCAAGGGCAATCTGCTGTACTATGGCAACCACGACGATAAGTATATCATCGCTATGCACATCGAGGACAAAAAGCTCATGGGCGACCTCGAAGTGGCGACGTTGGTGCGCGTCTGTCTGCAGACCAATGACGCGCCGGGCAAGGAGCGTATCGTCAAGAAGGCCGAGCGCGATGGACTCTGGAAGGCGCTCGACCTATCCGAGTTCTGGCTCAACGAGGCGTTGAAGGAGAAATAACCCGAGTATGCGTCTATTTTCACGCGGTAACATCTTTACGTTCAAGGGCGGCATACATCCCGACGACATGAAGGAGCGTACGCGCCACCTCATGATCGAGGATCTGTCGCCGCCCGAGCAAATGATCTACCCGATGCAGCAGCACATCGGCAAGCCTGCCAAACCCATCGTAGCCGTAGGCGACACGGTCAAGATGGGGCAGCTGCTCGCCGAAGCCGACGGATTCGTGTCGTCGCCCGTACACGCGTCGGTATCGGGTACGGTCACGGCGATCAAGCCATGTCTGCATCCCAATGGCTCTATGGTGCAATCGGTTATCATCACGAATGATTTTCAGGATACGCCGATCCATGCGCCGTTATACCGTAGGCTCGACATGCTGTCTGCGAAAGACATCGTCGACATTACGCGCGATGCGGGTATCGTCGGCATGGGTGGCGCGACCTTCCCCACGCATGTCAAGTTGAGTCCGCCGCCCGAGAAGCACGCCGATACCGTCATCATCAACGGTTCGGAGTGCGAGCCGTACCTCACGAGCGACCATCGCATCATGCTCGAGGATCCCGAGACCATCCTCGACGGCGCGCGCGCGTTGATCAAGGCGCTGTCGGTCAAACAGGCCGTCATCGCGATCGAATCCAACAAGCCCGACGCAGTCGAGGCATTCTCGGCGGTGCTGACCAACACATCGTCGAACGACATACGCATCGCCGTACTCAAGACCAAGTACCCCCAAGGCAGCGAGAAGCATCTGATCAGCGCCATCACGGGGCGCGAGGTGCCGCCGGGCGGACTGCCAATTGACGTCGGCGTCGTCGTGGTCAATGTCGACACGTGCGGCGCGATTGCGCGCGCGATTGCGACAGGCTATCCGCTGATGTCGCGCATCGTCACGGTAGGCGGCGGCTGTGTGTCGAACCACCGCAATTTCCGCGTGCGCATCGGTACGCCGATCAAGTCGCTCGTCGAGAGCGTCGGCGGCTTCAAAGAGGAGCCAGCCAAGATCATCCTCGGCGGCCCCATGATGGGCGTGTCGCTGTTCTCACTGGAGGTACCTGTCATCAAGGGTACGGGCGCGCTGATCGCGCTGTCCAAGGCCGAGACCTACGTATCGAGTCCAAGCCCATGTCTGCGCTGTGGCGAGTGTGTAAGCATCTGCCCCATGCGGCTCGAACCGCTTATGCTCAACGCTTACGCCGAAAAGGGCAACATCGAGCGTTGCATGGAACTCAACATATTGGATTGCATCGAGTGCGGCGCATGTACCTACATCTGCCCCGGCAAACGCAATCCTGTTCAGAACATACGCGTGGCCAAGCAGCGCATCGCCGAAGCCCGCGCCAAACAAGTCAAAAAATAAATCATCCTCTATGTCTGATTTTTTAACCGTATCACAGCCGCCGCACATCCGTTCGCGCTCGAATACGTCGTTCGTCATGTTCGACGTCATCATCGCGCTGCTGCCGCTGCTCGTCGCGGCCGTGTATTTCTTTGGATACCGCGCATTGGTTGTCACGTTGGTATCTGTCGCGGCTTCGGTCGCGAGTGAGGCGGGCTGGTGTCTCGTACTCAAGAAGCGCATGACGGTGAACGACGGCTCGGCCATCGTATCGGGCATCTTGCTCGCGTACAACCTGCCTGTCACCGTACCGCTCTGGCTGCCCATCGTAGGCAGCGTCTTTATGATCCTCATCGTCAAGATGTGCTTTGGCGGACTTGGCCAGAACATCGTCAATCCCGCACTCGCAGGTCGCGCATTCTTGCTCGCAAGTTGGCCCATGCTCATGAGCGGCACATACGTCGCGCCGTTCCCCAAGCTCGGACTCTTTGCCGTCGACGCGGTGACGTCGGCCACGCCGCTCGCGATCCTCAAGGGTACGGCCGTGGAGGCATTGCCGACCTACGCCGAGTTGTTCCTCGGCAACATCGGCGGTTGCATCGGCGAGACGAGCAAGATTGCGATCCTCATCGGCGCGGCCTATCTGCTGATACGCGGCGTCATCACGTTATATACGCCGGTGTCCATGATTGCCACCGTCGCACTGCTGTCATACATATTTGGCGGCGCGTGGTTTCAGGGCGAATGGCTGTACCATCTGCTCTCGGGCGGACTCTTCCTCGGCGCGTTCTTCATGGCGACCGACTACACGACGACGCCCATCACCAAGCTCGGCATGATTCTCTTTGGCGTGGGCGCGGGTATCATCACGGTATTCATACGGCTCGTCGGCGGATACCCCGAGGGCGTGTCGTACGCAATCCTGCTCATGAACATCGTCACGCCGCTCATCGACCGCTACGTCAAGCCGCGACGCTTCGGCGTACGGAAGGCGCGAAAGGCGGTGGCGTCATGAACATCAAGCCCATCGTTGTGACGGGCGGCAAGCTCTGTCTGATTGCAGCCGTGATCGCGCTGCTGTTGTCTGTGACCAACGAGTTCACCAAAGACCGCATCGACGCGCAGCTCGAGAAAGACACCGACGCAGCTGTCGAAGCCGTCATACCGCTGCCCGGTCGCGAGATTCTCGCGGTCGAGAAGAACGAGAGCAATCCCACCATACGCGTCGTCACTACGGCGAATGGAGATACCTATTACGCCGTCACGGCGAATCCGATAGGGTACGGCGGCGAAATCACCATGATGGTGGGTCTCGACGCGCAGTATAACGTCGTGGGTGTATCCATCATCAGCTTGAGCGAGACGCCGGGCTTGGGCAGTCGCATCAAAGAAGAGGCGTTCCTTGCGCGACTCAAGGGCAAGGGCGCCGATATGGAGATCGTCAAAGGCGCGCCCACTGCCGACAACCAAGTCGAAGCCGTCACAGGCGCGACGATCAGTTCCACGGCAGTCAAAGACGGCATACTCTCCGCAATCAGCACCATTCAAGCATACGCGAAGGGAGGCGCACAATGAGTGGCATCAAGACGCTAACCAACGGTATTGTAAAACAAAACCCTGTGTTCATGCAGCTGCTCGGCATGTGTCCGACGCTCGCGACGACGACGTCGGTCATCAACGGCATCGGCATGGGGCTATCCGCAACCGCCGTACTCATCTGTTCCAACATCGTTATATCGCTGCTGCGTAAGTTTATCCCTTCGCGCATTCGCATCGCCGCGTACATCATCGTCATCGCGGGATTCGTCACGATGGTCGACATGCTGCTCAAGGCGTTCCTACCCAGCATATCGAATGCGCTCGGCATCTTTATCCCGCTTATTGTCGTCAACTGCATCATTCTTGCGCGTGCAGAAGCATTCGCGTCCAAGAACGGCGTCGCCTCGTCGGCACTCGACGGCTTAGGCATGGGCTTAGGCTTCACCGCCGCGCTGATCCTGATCGCGACAGTGCGCGAGATCCTCGGCAACGGCTCGTTCCTTGGCATCTCGCTGTTCGGCGAAAACTTCATGCCTGCGCTGATCTTTATCTTACCTGCAGGTAGCTTTATTGTACTCGGCGTACTCATGGGACTCGTCAATGTCATCACCAAAGGAGGCAACAAATGAACCAGTTCCTCGTGATCATCTTGACGGCCATCCTCGTCGAAAACTTTGTACTCGTTAAATTCCTCGGCATTTGCCCATTCCTCGGTGTGAGCAAGAAGCTCGACACGGCGGTGGGCATGGGTATGGCCGTCATCTTCGTCATGTCGCTCGCGTCCATGCTGACGTGGTGCGTCAACGCATTTATCCTCGAGCAGTTCGGCTTAGAATACCTGCGCACGATTGCGTTCATCCTCGTGATCGCAGCGCTCGTGCAGATTGTCGAAATGTTCCTGCAACGCTACAGCCAACCGCTGTATCAGGCGCTCGGCATCTATCTGCCGCTGATTACGACCAACTGCGCGGTACTCGGCGTGACGCTGCTCAACATGGATAAGCAGTATAGCTTCCTCGAGTCGCTGTGCTACGGCGCGGCGGCTGGTGCGGGCTTCACGCTCGCGATGGTACTCATGGCCGGCGTGCGCGAACGGCTCGAAGTCACCGATGTACCCAAAGCGTTACAGGGCTTCCCCATCACATTGATTACTGCCGGACTCATCGCAATCGCGTTCATGGGCTTCTCGGGCATCAAGATCTAAATAAATAAGATCTGATCAGATCTAAATAAGTTGAGATTATGACAGCAAATATACTATCAGCGACACTGTCGCTATCGGGGTTGGGATTATTCCTAGGCGTACTGCTCGCAGTGTGCGCCAAGGTATTCGAGGTACACGTCGACCCGCGCGTGACCGAGATCACTGAAGCGTTGCCCGGTGCCAACTGCGGCGGCTGCGGATTCTCGGGCTGCGCGGCATACGCCAACGCCGTCGTTGGAGGCGGCGCGCCCATCACGGCATGTACGGTGGCCGAACAGTCTGCGATCGATCAGATTGCCGGCATCATGGGCATGGAGAGTGCGGCTGCGGTCAAGCAAGTGGCGCGCGTGATGTGCGCGGGTAGCACACAGCAAGCGCTCAACAAATATTTCTACGACGGCGCGCACGACTGCGTATCCGCGTCGCGACTCGGCGGCGGCCCTAAGCAGTGCACGTACGGCTGCCTAGGCTACGGCACGTGCAAAGCCGTATGTATGTTCGATGCGATCGAAATATCCGACGGCATCGCCTACATCAACGAAGACAAATGTACAGGTTGCGGACGTTGCGCCGAGATGTGTCCCAAGCACGTGATCCAAATCATGCCGCGCTCGTGTAAAGTTTACGTTGCGTGCAACAACATGGATAAGGGCGGCGTAGTCAAGAACATGTGCAATGTCGGCTGCATCGGCTGTAAGATTTGCGAGAAGAATTGTGAGTTTCAGGCCATAACGGTCAATAATAACCTTGCACACATCGACGCGAACAAGTGCGACAACTGCCGCAAGTGCGTCGAGGTCTGTCCCAAGCGTGTAACGAAGATACGAAAGGTTCAATAAATCAATTCAATAGATCAATCAGCAAATACGAAAGGTTCAGTGTGACTATGAAGAGAATCATTGCTGCGCATGATTTATCGGGTGTAGGTGTAGCGTCGCTGTCGGCTGCGATGCCGATTCTGTCGGCGTCGGGATTGGTCGTACACGCACTGCCTACAGCTGTGCTTTCGACCATCACAGGCGTATTTAAGGGCTTCGCCATCGTTGACCTGACGGATTTCATGCGCGACACGATCACACATTGGCAATCTGTCAACCTACAGGCCGATTACATCTACTCGGGCTTCCTCGGCAGTGCCGAGCAGGGTCGCATCATTGAAGTGGCGTTCGACGCATTCCCCGACGCGGTGCGCGTGGTCGATCCTGCGTTCGCCGATAACGGCAAGATTTACGAGACCATGGGCATGGCGATGGTCGAGGCACAGCGCAAGCTCGTCGCCAAGGCGCACATCGTGACGCCCAACGTATCCGAAGCCATGTTCCTACTCGACAAGTCGGCCATGCCGTCGTCGCGCGACGAAGCGTCGGCGTGGTGTAAAGAGCTGTGCGACATGGGTTGCAGAACGGCAGTCATCACGGGCGTCGAGTGTGGTCAAGCCGCGTCAAACGCGGCTATAGATACGTTTATCGCAGTACGCGACGGTGACAACGATTGTATTGTACCGTACGAAAAGATCTCGGCCAACCTCCACGGCACAGGCGACGTATTCACGTCGGCGCTGATTGGCGCGCTGTCGCACGATATACCCATCTACGACGCGCTCAAAATCGCCGATGCATACATCGGTCACTTGATCCGTCTGCAACAGCAACAGCTGTCCGCAATGTCCGAAGCCGACGCGGCTTACGCGGTCAAACTCGGACTACCGATCCAAGATGCGCACGGTTGGTTGATTCAGCAGCTCACGAAAGCATAATACAAAAGCATACGATGTGGAACAACGTAGATATACAAGGTTACACGCTACTCGACGCAGGCGACGGCGAACGGCTCGAGCGTTGGGGCAAGTACGTACTCGTACGTCCCGACCCCGTCGCCGTATGGCAGAGGGGCGACAATCCGCTCTGGCACAAGCCCGACGCCCTGTATCGTCGCAGTGACAAGGGTGGTGGCGAATGGGAGTATCGTCGCAAGGTCGACGACGTCACGCTGACGTGCGGCGGATTGTCGTTCGTCGCGCGACCCATGGGCTTCAAGCACATGGGGATATTCCCTGAACAGCAGAACAATTGGCGATATATCGCCGATTACGTGCGAAGACAGTTGCAATCGCGCGAGAGTGTCAACATGCTTAATCTGTTCGCGTATACAGGCTGTGCATCGGTCTACGCGTCGCACGCAGGTGCCAACGTCACGCATGTAGATGCATCCAAGGGCATCATCGCGTACGCCAAAGAGAATGCTGCGCTCAACGGCATCGGCAACATCCGCTACATCGCCGAGGACTGCGGCGCGTTCTTGTCGCGCGAGATCCGTCGCGGCAAGAAGTACGACGTGATTCTGCTCGACCCGCCGACGTATGGACGCGGGCCGTCGGGCGAGGTGTGGAAGATTGCCGAGCATCTGCCGACGCTGCTGTCGCAGTGCGCGCAGCTCTTGAACCAGAACGCGTTGCTCGTACTCAACACATACACAACGGCGTTGGGCGCATCGGTCATGGCCGTACTCTGCCACAAGGCATTCCCCGACGCAAACGTCGACGCCGACGACATCGGCATCGTCATGCAGGACAACGGATGGACAGTGCCGGCGGGCAGTACGTGCAGGGTAATAAAGTCATAAAGTCATAAAGTATAAAAGTTATAAGTTTGGTGAAGTTTGATCAAGATTGAGGGTCTATGTTAAAGCTGACGGATATACGCTATCGGTATCACGAGGACACGCCTGAGGTACTCTGCGGCGTGAGCGTCAGCGTGCAACGCGGCGAATTCGTCGGCGTACTCGGACATAACGGCAGCGGCAAGTCGACGCTCGCGCGTATGTGCAACCTCACGCTGCTACCGCACAGTGGTTCTGTCGGCATCGACGACAGCGTCATCACGTTCGACAACGGCGTCGCGTATGCCAATGGTGCCAAACTCGGCGACAGCGCGTTAGATCAGATGGGATTCGGCCTCAAGCAGCGCGTGGGATTGGTATTCCAAAATCCCGACAACCAACTCATCGCGACTGTCGTCGAAGATGACGTCGCGTTCGCGCCCGAGAACCTCTGTGTGCCGCCCGACGAGATCGGCGAACGCATCCGATTCGCGCTCGAAGCCGTTGGCATGTACGATTTCCGTTACGAGGCACCGCATCTGCTGTCGGGCGGACAGAAGCAGCGCATCGCGATTGCAGGCATACTGGCCATGCTGCCCGACTATATTGTATTGGACGAACCCACGGCCATGCTCGATCCGCAGGGGCGGCGCGAGGTCATGCAAACGCTGCACAAGCTCAACCGTGAGCGCGGGATGGGCATCCTGCACATCACCCACAACATCAACGAACTCGAACGCGCCGACCGCATCGTCGTACTCAATCGTGGCGAGGTGTATCTCGAAGGCACGCCGTCGGTTGTGCTGAACGAAGTCGAGCTGCTGCGCTCGATCGGGTTGGATGTGCCACAAGGATTGGCGTTGCTATACGAGTTGCGGTCGCGTGGTATACGCGTACCTGTGGCGACGACGTACGACGACGCACGTGCGGCGTTGATGGCAGTGAGGGATGGGACATGTCGATAGAGATCAGCAATGCCAGTTATACGTACGCGCTCGGCACGCCGTTCGCCAAAACCGCGCTGTCTGACATCAATCTGCGCATCGACGAGGGCAGCGTCGTAGGTATCATCGGCCATACGGGCAGCGGTAAGTCGACGCTCGTGCAGCTTATGAACGGACTGTTGCAACCGACGGCAGGTACGGTCATAGTCGACGGCGACGATACCAATGATAAGCACAAACGGCGCGGCATACGCCAACGCGTCGGGCTTGTGTTCCAGTATCCGGAGTATCAGTTGTTCGAGGAGACTGTCGCACGTGACATCGCGTTCGCGCCGACCAACGCGGGTTGCGACAACGTCGAGGTACAGCGGCGCGTGCACAGCGCGTTGCGGTTGGTGGGTTTGGGCGAGGATTGCTTGCAGCGATCCCCGTTCGCGCTCTCGGGCGGACAGAAGCGGCGCGTCGCCATCGCGGGCGTACTCGCGAGCCAGCCGCGGTATCTCGTACTCGACGAACCGACTGCTGGACTCGACCCGCGCGGTCGCAACGACATCTTGTCCCAACTCATGGAGTTACGGCGACAGACGCGTATGTCGATCGTACTCGTGTCGCACTCGATGGAGGACGTTGCGCTCTGCTGTGAGTACGTCTACGTCATGCACGGCGGACGCGTGGCAATGAGCGGTACGCCCCACGAGGTGTTCGCGCACGCCGACCAGCTCTCGGCGATTGGACTGTCTGCACCCGAGGTCACGCTGCTCATGCGCGAGGTCTATGGCGTCAACGTCTGCACGATCGAGGAAGCGCTCGAGGTCATTTGTAGGTGAGATAGTATGGAGAATCAAGTCATCAAGCAGTTCTATCTGTATGCGGTAATGTTTTTATCACTGTGCTTCACGGTAGGCGGTATCATCGTCGCAGTCAACGCGGTTGCGTCATACCTGCTGCCTACGTCATACTACAACAAGAACTGGGAAGTCATGGAACTGGATAAGCAACGCAGCATCGTCGAATCCGATGCGTCACTGTCTGTCGAAGAGCGCAACAAAGAGTTGAAGCGACTCGACAGCGAACGCATTATGATCGAGCAACGCGCTGCCGAACAGGAGCGCATCGACTTCGCCAACACGAAGGCCAACAGCCTACGCACGCTGATTTCGGCGATTGCGTGCATTGTTGTAGCGTTGCCCATCTACATCTACCACTGGCGCAAGACGAGGCAGGTGGTATGAGTATGGTGCTGTTGTTATTTGGCGGCATGGCAGCCGCGATCGGCTTGATCATATTCGCAGCCATGGCGGGCAGGGGTTCGAGCGACGTCGCGTCTCGCATTAAATTGGTGTATTGCTACTTAGTCTTAGGCGGCAGTATCATCATGGCGCTCATCGGCGTCATCGTTGCCGTGACCGCGCTGACAAACCTGCTCGTACCTGAAGTCCATCCATACAACGTAGTCGTGAACAACTTTAATCGAAATATAACGATGCTCATCACCGCATGTACCGCGATTGCTTGTGCGGTCGCATTACACGTCACGCACCGACGCATGTTGAAGTAAGTAAAGCAATCGGTAATCGCCTTATGCTGAAGAATATCACACTTGGACAGTACTATCCCGTCGCATCGCCGCTGCACGCGATGGATCCGCGCGTCAAACTCACGCTCGCGCTGCTCTACATGATCCTCATCTTTGCAGCCACTACGCCGCTCGCATTCGCGATGCTCGGCGTATTTGTCGTATGCGCCGTGCTGCTGTCGGGCGTACCGTTCACGCTGCTGTTGCGGAGTTTGCGTTCTGTCGCGCTGTTCGTACTCATCACTGCATGTATCAACATGCTGTTCACGCCAGGTGAGCCCATCTGGACGTTCTACTTCATCACGATTACGTACGAGGGCGTGCGCTTCACGATCTTTATGACACTGCGCATCCTGTTCCTGCTCACGTCGACGACGTTGGTCACGCTGACCACGACGCCCATCATGCTCACCGACGCGATGGAGCGGCTCATGAGTCCGCTCAAGCTCATACGCGTGCCGACCCACGCGATCGCTATGATGATGACGATTGCGCTGCGATTCATCCCGACACTGTTCGAGGAGACCGAAAAGATTATGAAGGCACAGGCCGCGCGCGGCGCCGACTTTGAGTCGGGCAACTTCATGCAGCGCGCCAAGGCTATGATACCGCTCATGGTACCGCTGTTCGTATCGTCGTTCCGACGGGCCGACGAGTTGGCCACGGCGATGGAGTCGCGCTGCTATCGCGGCGATGACCAGCGTACGCGGTATCGACAACTCCGCGTCACGCGCACCGACGTGCTGTATGCGACCATCACCGTCGCGTACTTCACCGCCGTATGCGTCGTCGCATTTACGATTAGATAATGCCCAACATTAAACTTACGATCGGCTTCGATGGTACCCACTACCACGGTTGGCAGCGGCAGCACAACGCCGTGACGGTAGAGTCGACGCTGCTGGGCGCGTTTATGCGCGTCGGAACTGTCGATACTCTGATTGGATGCAGTCGCACCGACGCGGGGGTTCACGCGCTGCGGTATGTCTGCAATGCACACGTCGACACGCGCGTACCTGTGGACAAGCTACACATCGTGCTCAACACGATGCTGCCCCCCGATATACGCGTCTACGCTGCCGAATCCGTAGCCGACGAATTCCACGCGCGATACGATGCGACGGGCAAGACGTATGCGTACAACATCACGTATGCGCCCGTGTGTGAGCCACACCTGCGTCTGTATGCGCACCACTTCGCGTATGCCATCGACGTATCGGCGATGCAGACGGCCGCGTCGCACATGACGGGTACGCACGACTACCGCTGTTTTATGGCGACAGGCAGTTCGCACAAGACGTTCACGCGTACGCTCGACACGGTCGAGGTGACGCACGACGCGTCCGAGAAACGCATCACGATCCGCACGCACGCCAATGCGTATCTTTATAACATGGTGCGTATCATTGCGGGGACGCTGCTCTACTGCGGCATCGGGCGCATCGATCCCGCAGACATACCCGATATCCTATCATCGCGCGACAGAACCCGCGCCGGCATCACGTTGCCGCCGCACGGACTGCGGCTCGTTTCCGTCGATTACCCCGTACCCGTACCTGTATATGAAACGTAATATTGCCCTCATTGGCATACTGGTCGTCATCGTGGCCGTGATGTTTGGTTATATCGTCTACAACAACTATGGCTTCGACGTTATGGGGCGGACGGAGGTTGCGACCACCAAGGATGTGTTCCTCTACGACGCCGACGTCTATCGCGCCGATGCGGGCAAGCAAAACGCACTCGTCGTGGGCAATGGTAAGCTCGTGGCATTTGACATGAAGGGCGAGACACAGTACACGCTGCAATGTCGCATGTTGCGCCCTGTGTTGCGCAGCAGTGGCAACTACGCGTTGTTGTACGACGATACGGGTCGCGAGTTGGTGAACTATCGCGGCGAAACGGCGTCGGCACAACTCACGATGTCGGACGACATCTTATATGCGGACGTCACCGACGACGGTATTGTGACCGTGGTTACGCGTGCGACAGGGTATCGTTCGATGGTCGGCGTCTACGACAACGTCGGCAATCCGCTGTATACGTGGCGCATAGCCGAGGACTACTGTATATCAGCCAACGCTGACAAACGCTCGAATAGCGTCGCGGCTTCGGTGATATCGATCAGTGACGAGGGGCGCTCAAATGGTCTGCGCATCATGGATATGAAGGACGATGGCGTCGCGTCGCATATACCGACTGATGGCGTTGCACTCAACATCGCCTATCTCAACGGCAATGCCGTAGGTATCTGTGAGAACGAGGTACTCTGTGTCAACAAGGCGGGCGAAGTGCAGTGGCGGTATGCATACCAAGGCAGTACGCTGATTGATTACGCATATGATAAAGAGACGGTCGTGCTGCTGCTCAGCGGCTTGCGCGGCGGTACGCATGTCGTAAGTTTGAGTCGCAGTGGCAGTACCTTGGGCGAGTATGAGTCACAGACTCCGCTCGATTGCGTGACGGTGGGGAGTGGCACGGTCGCGGTTGCCGACGACAATAGCGTGTTTGTGATGAGCCGTGCGTTAAAGGTGTCGGATATATACGATGTACCGTATGCACCCAAACGTTTGCGCATCGTATCGGGCGGCATTGCCGTATTGCACGCCGAAGGAATATTGGCTATCAAACGATAGATACAACAGTACATGGTTAGATATATTTCACAATGTGTTACGGACTGTATAATTTCAGTATATTGATTGTATGTTAGATTTTGCTGTATTGGGATTTATAGCATTGGCAGGATGGGCCGGATACCGCAGGGGCATGATACGCTCACTGATCGGCATCGTCGCGTTTATCCTCGCCATCATGCTGTCGAGCATCATCACACCGTACGTGTACAGCATGTTGCTGAACACGAATCTGTCGGATACGATCCATCGCCAGATCATGGCGTATCTGGGCACAGGCAGCGGCGTATCGCTGGGCGATATGGGCTTGCCGACTGTGCTGTCAGGCTCATTGCAGCCCATGGTCGACTCGGCCATCGAGTCGACGCGCACATCGGTCGCGACGGCGATTACGACGTCGATCATCTCGTTGCTCGCGCGTTTGCTTGCGTTTGCATTTGTATATCTATTTACGACGATTGTGGGTGGCGTACTCGAGACTGTGTTTTCGTTGCCCATTCTCAAGGGGATCAACCACTTGGCCGGATTGCTCGTCGGCGTACTCAACGGGCTGCTCATCGTATACATTGCGCTCGCGTTTATTGGTTTGTTCTACGCGATACCGGCCGCGCCGCATATACAAGACTCGATCGTCACGAAATACATCTATGACAACAATATACTGCTGCAACTCTTTACCGATACCCTGAATACGCAATTGGCACATCTGCGCGTTGATCTCATGGGATTCATCTCGGGAAGCACATAAGCATATAGGCACATATTCGGATAGGTTAACATAATATTCATATAGGGAGAATGCATATGTCAAGTTATACGGTGAAAACGCTGCCGCATGAGCGTTACGCGGACTTTATCGATCTCATCAATCTCGTGTTCAGTCAAGCCCACATGCCGCACGATTTTGAGGCTATACTGCCCAAGCTCTACGATGGATCCGCCGAGGTTTGCGCGCAACACACCGTCGTTATGCGCGACGATGGCAAGCTCGTCTCGTCCATCGGTAACTTCCCGATCCCGATGTACATCGGGGATACGCCGATCAACTGCTACGGCATCGGCGGCGTCGCGACGCATATCAAAGAGACGGGCATGAGCCACATGAAGGCCATTATGACCGAGATTGACACGTTTTACAAAGAGAACAACGTCGCGCTGTCGATCCTGGGTGGCGAGCGCAAACGCTATGGGCGTTACGGTTTTGAGAAGGCAGGAACGAGCCTGAACTACCGTCTGACCAAGAAGAACATGCGCGACATCAACGCGATGACGAACAACGTGTCGCTGACTTTTGCCGAGGTTACGGCCGATGACGCCGACGCGCTCGCGTTTATCGCGAAACTCTACGACGCGCAGCCATACCGATTCGTACGTCCCGCGCAAAAGCAGTATGCCATATTGCGCACATGGGGCGCTGTGCCGTATGTCGCCAAGTCGGCGGACGGCGCATACGCAGGGTACATGGTGATCGGCAGCAGGCACATCAGTGAGATCTACGCCGTCGACGTCACGCATATGGCCGCGATGATCGCGAGTTGGATCGCGATGCACGGCGAAGTCGACGTGACGCTGCCGCCCTGGCGCATGGATTACATCCGCTGCATCGGCCGTTTCGCCGAGGGTTGGGAGGCGTCCACGTCGTACAATTGGCGCATCATAGATTGGGAACGCGTCATCGGCGCACTGCTGAAACTCAAGGCCACGATGGTATCGTTGCCCGACGGCGAGGTGCGCATCGGTATAGAAGGCTACGGTACATTGCATATGTCTGTCCATGGCAGCGACGTACGTTGTGCAAAGACGGACGATACGCCGCAGATCACGATGGATCCGCTGACCGCCACGCGTCTACTCTGCGATTGTGTGTCGCCCGCGTATGTCGTGGACTTGCCTGCCGAGGTCGAATCGTTGCTGCGTGCATGGTGTCCGCTGCCCCTGTATTGGTCGTCTGTGGATGCGTTATAATTCTTGACAGCGCTCCTATTATATGGTACAATGTACAACGTGGCTATCATATCAGCGCAGTATAAGAGGTGTATTTTATGAAACAGATCAAGCTGTGTGCCATGGCCGCGATATGCGTTATCGTGTTGTGCGTTAGCATAACCGTATGCGCCGCCGGCGACATACCCGAGATAACTTCATTGATTACGGTAGAGAAATCCAGCGCGTTCGACATAAAGGTCATCGTTCCGCAGTTGCACGGGCGTTATAAGTTGTATGATGAACTCAACGAGGAACTGACATTGTTGTCCGAAGCGTTGGTGTTGGGCGTAAAGGAGTTGCGCGTCGAAGTAGAACAGGAACAGGAACTCCCTGTCGATTACCCGTACTCGGCTTACGCGTACTACACTGTGGAATCCGCAGGTTCTATCCTGTCGCTGCGTTTGACGACGTACTGTTTCACAGGTGGCGCCAATGGCATCACGTCGATCAAGACATACAACATCGATACGGTTGCGGGCGCTATGTTGAGTACCGAGGATTTGTTTCAGCGTGGCGTGAACGGTCTGCGCATCGTGCAGGATACCGTCGAGGAACATGTGAAAAAGGCCAAGGTAGAGAATTCGTATTACCTCTCGATGGATGAGATTCGGAATTATATGGATACACTGCCGCAGTTCTATATCAACAACGATGGCCAGATCATGCTCCAGTTTCAGAAGTACGATATCGCCGCCGGAGCCGCAGGGCCGCAATCCATCCTGTTCAATCCTGTCAACATCGACGAGGTTGTCAAACCTGAGATCTTGCAGAAAATCAACGAGCGTGTCAAGTTGGCGCAGGACGACGCGTACCTCAACGGTGCGGCGATTCGTTTGAATCCAGTGCGCATTCTGTTGGATGAGTATACGCCGGTATATCTGGTCAAACTGACCGACGCACAGCGCGTACTTGGTGACGGCAAGGATTTTTATAAGATCAAAGAAGAGCTTGTCAACAACGCGTATGTCACGACCGACGCGTTGGAGCAACTCTACGGCGTGACCATTATATCGCTCGATCAATTGCATATTTATAAGTAGCGCGTAGTTTGGATCATTCAAGCAATTCAATACCAACCGCCAACGCAACGTGTACGTTGGCGGTTGAGAAGAAGGGGAAATCAACCAATGACGACATCGTCAAAGAGCCTAACCAAGTTGTTTGTCACTGTACTCATCATTGCAGCGCTGATCTGTATCGCGTTCCTCGGGGTCAAGGTCGGCAACTTCTCGATACCGTCGGCGTTCGATAAAGATCGCGGTATACGACAGGGTCTCGACCTCACGGGCGGCAGCCTCATCATCTATGAAGCCGAAGCCGAAACCGTGTCCGAGGCAGATATGAGTACTGTCATCAGCATGATGCGCCAGCGCACCGACAGCCTCGGTTACACCGAAGCGACGATTGCCAAACAGTCGGACAAGCGTGTGCGCATCGAGATACCCAGCATCAACAATCCCGAAGAAGCCATGCAGATGCTCGGCAAGACGGCCAAGCTGACCTTCCGCGACAATGAAGGTAACGTATTGCTCGAAGGCACCGACGTCAAAGACGCACAGCCTGCGTACAAGGCCATCACACAGGGTGGCGCGACGATGAACATCATCGAACTGACGTTCACCGACGAGGGTCGCAAGAAGTTTGCCGAAGCAACAGGCGCCGCGGCCGCTCGTGCCGAAGGTGAGAACTATATCGCCATCTACATGGACGAGGATGTCGTATCCTCTCCGCGCGTTGAGCAGAAGATCGAATCAGAGAGCGCTGTGATCTACGGCGGCTTCACGGCTGAGACTGCGAGCTACACGGCGGGCATCATCCGCGCAGGTCAGTTGCCGTTCGCACTCAAGGACGTGGAACTCCGCGCCGTAGGCCCGACACTCGGCGAACGTGCGCTCGAGACCTCGTTGTTCGCAGGATTGATCGGTATCATCGCGGTCATGGTATTTATGACGTTGTTCTATAGATTGCCCGGCTTTATGGCAGTCATATCCCTCGGCGGTTACATCGCACTCATGTTACTCGTACTCACGGCGTTCCGCGTCAACCTGTCTCTACCGGGTATCGCAGGTATCATACTCTCGGTCGGTATGGCGGTCGACGCCAATGTCATCATCTTTGAACGCATGAAAGAGGAGCTGTCGATCGGCAAGACGATCGGCGCAGCCATCGACGCGGGTTTCCGCCGCGCGTTCACCGCGATCCTCGACGCCAACATCACGACGCTGATCGCAGCTGTCGTACTCGGTTACTTTGGTACGGGTCCCATCAAGGGTTTTGCCGTCACGTTAGGCATCGGTATCGTGATCTCGATGTTCACGGCGCTGTTCGTGACGCGATTCCTGCTCAGGCAGATGGTAGCGCTCAATGTGCGCAATAAGGCTCTGTACGCCGGAAAGGGTGTCACTCATGCTTAAAAACTTCTATGTCATGAAGTATAAGAGAGTCTACTTCATCATCTCGGTCATTCTTGTTT
>CAYPOE010000003.1:0-21400 GCA_964412285.1 uncultured Eubacteriales bacterium
GCTCGTCGCACTCGTGCCGGGCACCGCGTTCGGACAGAGCGGCGAGGGATTCATTCGCATCTCGTATGCATACTCCGTCGAACGCATCATGACGGCACTCGAACGTATGCAAGCCTTTTTGCAGCAGTTTTCTTTATAATTTGTATATATGTTCATAATGCGTTGATGTTTTGATCTCCGATTTGTGATATACTTATGATGTACTATATTTTTATCATCAGGAGGTCTACATGAAACTCAAGAAAGTGTTGCTCGTGGTATTGGTCGTCACGCTGCTCATATCCATGAGCGCCGCCGTATCCGCCGGGGCATATCGCGGCTCGCGCAGCGCAGTGCAGACCAAGACCGTCGCCGCCGTAGCGTCGGATGCGCAGAGTACGATCTACACGCCGTATTGCGTATACGGCGAGGATTGCCCGTACGATGGACAGTGCCAGGTATCGTGCCTCGGCGCAGGTCAGGGTACAGGCGCTTGCGGACGCATGGGTTCCGGCGGTTGTGGCAGAAGGTAATTCGTAATTCGTAATTCGTAATTCGTAGTTCGTAATTCATCCCAAGACTATGGCCGTAGCGTATATCGCTACGGCCTCGATTTACGGAGGGTATGATGAAAACTTGTATCAGTACGTACAGCTATGCTCGTTTGCAGGGCGTCGACATGTTCGCCAAGTTGGATCATGTTGCCGCAACGGGTTTTGATGCGGTGGAGTTCGTGCCGTTTGAAGCGCTCGAGGGCAAGTCGATGCTCGAGACCGCCAAGGCTTACGGCGATTACGCGCGCGGCAAGGGTTTGGCTGTGGCCAACTATGCCGTAGGCGCGCAGCTCATCGCGCCGACCGGCGGTAACGTCGATGCAGAAGTCGAACGTTTGCGCCGCGAGATTGACGTCGCCGAGGCGTTGGGTAGTCCGGGTATGCGTCACGACACCTGCTTCGGTTTCCCTGAAGGGTACACGGGACTCAAGACGTACAAGACGGTGCTGCCCGGCATGGCAGAGGCCGCGCGCCGCGTGACCGAGTATGCGGCGACCAAGGGCATCCGTACGATGAGTGAGAACCACGGCTTCATGATGCAAGACTCGTCGCGCATGGTCGAGTTCGTCGAAGCCGTCGGCCACCCAAACTACGGTCTGCTCGTCGATGTAGGCAACTTCTCGTGCGTAGACGAGGACTGTGCCAAGGCCGTCGGCGTGACGATGCCGCTGGCGTTCCATGTACACGTCAAAGATATGTTCATCAAGCCCGGCACGCTGTTGAATCCCGGCAAGGGTTGGTTCATGTCGCGCGGCGGCAATTACATCCGCTGCACGATTCTCGGTCACGGCGACATCCCGCTGCTCCAGGCGCTGCGACTCGTCAAGGCGAGCGGCTATAGCGGCTACGTATCGATCGAATTCGAGGGCATCGAGGACGTACGCAGCTCGATCGAAATCGGCTACGAGAACCTCAAGAATCTGATCCATTGCGTAACGACATAAATCGCAAGAATCATGTGACGCGGCGCATAGCCTACTACGGCATCTTCGCGGCGCTCGCGATCCTGTTTGGCTACATCGAGCGACTGATCCCGCTGCCCATCCCGCTGCCCGGCGTCAAACTCGGTATCGCCAACATCGTCGTCGTCGTCGTGCTGTACCGCACGGGCGTGCGCGACGCGTACGTCATCGGTATCGTGCGGGTGGTCGTGGTATCGCTGCTGTTCGGTAGTGTCATGTCGATGAGTTTCGGCCTCGGCGGCGTACTCTGCGCCGTCACGGTCATGGCCGCACTGCATCGGCGCGTACCCGTATACATCGCGAGTGCGGCGGGCGGCATGATGCACAACGCCGCGCAGATCGCCGTGGCGTGCGGCTACATGGGTGCCGCGCCACTGTATTATCTACCCGCACTCGCGCTGTGCGGCGTCGCGACGGGCGCGGTCGTCGGCGTGATTGCCACTCGTTGCGTGATCGCGTTGCGGCACATTCAACTATTTTCATAATAATACGATATAGTGTTTAGGAGTATATGACCCACTGTACACGGAGGTATGGGTATTATGAAAATTGTCAACAGCAATGTCAACATGACGGGTACGAGCGAGAAAGTAAACATCCAGACACACTCGCTCGTCATGAAGACCGCTTCACTCAAGTTGAGTGAGGCATTGCGGCTCGGCGCAAGGCTTGATACCGTCGAGCTGTCTGACGAGGGCAAGCGGCTTAGTCTCGAGGAGATGGCCAAGGATAAGCTCAATGAGTACCAAGAGCAGATGAAGCAGCGGAAAGAGGATCTCGAACAGCGCATCGCCGATACAGCCAAGGCCGACGCGCCGCGTATACAGACTGCGTCGCCATTCCAATTGGAACCGGGCGAACTGTTCGACTATCAGCTCCTCGAGATGTTGCTGGGTTCGATCAATGGCAAGGAGTTCAAGTTCTTCGACAGCCAAGCCATGATGCGCAGATTCTCGCAAATGCGTACGAACATCGCCAACGTGACGGGCAGCGCTGTGCCGTTGGGGGAATCCATCGTCGCCGTCAATCAGTTCACCATGAAGCGTGCATCCTACCAGCGCGAGACGGTATCGTTCGGCGCGACGGGGCAGGTGCAGACGGCGGACGGTCGCACGATCGACTTTGACGTGTCGATGTTCATGCAGCGCGAATCGTACGAAGCGTTCGCGATGGAATGGGCCGAGGTTAGCGCCGCCCGGTTGTGCGACCCGCTCGTCATCAATCTCGACGGCCAAGGCGTCGCGCTCACGACGCGCAAGTATGACTTTGATCTGACCATGGACGGCAACAAGGAGTCCATCTCGTTCGTATCGCCAGGCAGCGCGTTCCTTGCGTTCGACAAGAACGGAGACGGCACCATCAACGATGGCAGCGAGTTGTTCGGCGCGAAGACGGGTAATGGGTTCGAGGAACTCAAGGCGTACGACGTCGACGGCAACGGTTGGATCGACGAAAGCGACGCAGTTTGGGATCAGCTGCTGCTCTGGACCAAGGATGAGAACGGCAAAGATCGGCTGACCAAGCTGTCTGACGCAGGCATCGGCGCACTATACCTCGGCAGTGTCCAGACGACGTGGACGTACGCCGACAGCGGCGTCATGCAGCGCAGCGGCGTCTATCTCAACGAAAACGGCAAGGCTGGCACCATGCATCACATCGATCTCGTCATATAATCACAATACACCCCGCGATGAGCGGGGTGAAGGCTTATGTACAGAATATACAGCATATATAGAAAAATATAAAAAACACACATATGGAAGTCACAGTAAAGGCTTATGCCAAGGTCAACTTCACATTGGATTGCGTGTCCAAACGCACGGATGGGTATCATGAAGTGCGTACGATCATGCAGACGGTGTCGCTGCACGATACGATCACGGTAGCCAAGGCCGACCGCATCGCAGTGTCCTGCAGCGACCGCGACCTACCCGTCGACGAGCATAACAGCATGTACACCATGGCACGGCGGTTCTTTGCACATACGGGCATCTGTGGCGGCGCGCGCATCCACGCGCAGAAGGTCATCCCCGTCGGCGCGGGACTCGGCGGCGGCAGCAGCGATGCGGCCGCTACGTTGCGCGCACTCGATGCCCTCTACGGCACGCAATTGCGGTACAAGGATCTGCTGTCGCTCTGTCGCACATCGGGCGCGGATACGGGCTTCTTTTTGCGTGGCGGCACGCAGCTCGCCGAAGGCATCGGCGAGATCCTCACACCGCTGCCCGACGTACCGCCGATGCATCTCATGATCGTGCGGCCGTGCTTTCGCATGTCGACCAAGCAGGTATATACGCGACTTGACGTATCGCGCATACGCCGCCATCCGCAGACCGATGCAGCCGTCGCGGCAATCCGTCGCGGCGACGTCGGCGCGCTGTGTGGACTCATGAGCAACGTGTTGCAGGCCGTGAGCGGACGGTTGCGCCCTGAGATCTTCCGTATACGGCGCGAACTGTTGCGCTACGGCGCGACTGCCGCACTCATGAGCGGCAGCGGTTCGTGCGTATTCGGCGTATTCACCGACGAGCGCGGCGCGGCCGAAGCGGCGCGGCATATGCCGCATACGCGCAACATCCGCTTCATCTGCCGCACGGTGCAGGGGTATGACACACGCATCACGCCGTAACGCTACGGCGTGAGGAGGTCGCCGTTGAGCGCGTCGAAGTAATACGCGCGTTGTTCTGAATCGATGCGCCAGCACGGCGTGAGCGACACCGTACTCTTGCCGATGTTGTCGCGCGCGCCTGCGAGGTAGCCGGCCTCTACTGCGACGATGCTGTGTTCGTCAGGCGAGAAGAAGCGCGGCGTCAGGCAGAGAATCGCGATGAGTGGCAGCGGATCCGCCGACGCGCCGCCCGCGTATCGGTCGCCGAGCCAGTTGACGCCCGTGATGACGGCGCGATCACCGTTGACGTCGACGACGAGGTGCTGATCCATGACGACGGTGTCGCTGAGCATGTACATATAATAGAACTGTTCGCCGCCGTTTTCGTTCGTCGTATGGACGAGCGCGGGCGGCGTGATGGACGCGAGTTTGACGAGCTGTGCGGCGATGCGTCTGTTGTCGCCCGATGACACGAGTTCGGCCGTGACGACGAAATGGTCGGCGTCGGCCGTATACTGCGCGACTTTGACCAAGTCCGTCGTGGACAGCGCGTCGGCGAGGTCGC
This sequence comes from uncultured Eubacteriales bacterium, assembly GCA_964412285.1. Classification (GTDB taxonomy): domain Bacteria; phylum Bacillota; class Clostridia; order Monoglobales; family CAYZNM01; genus CAYZNM01. The sequence goes on from CAYPOE010000003.1 coordinate 4,669, forward strand.
GCGCGTACTCTTCGTGTGTGACGTAGGAGTTGGATGCGTCGTAGAGCATCACGGGCGACTGCTTGCGCTGGATCAGCGCGGCGTCGATGGAGATGCCCTGCTTGGCCAACACGGCCACGACGTTGCCGGCATCGGCGGCCGTTATACTACCCGCATCGGAGCGCGACAGCAGCATGATGGTCAGAAATACATTGATAAAAAAGAATACGCCGATGAAAATCGACTTCACACGCTCCCACTGCATATATCACTGTTCCTCGAACGTTCACAAGCCTCTGAAACCGCACGCCTACTGCCGGATCATCACGCGCCACTGCGCGGCGTATGTGTCGGATTCCTTCGTCACGTCGTAGCCCAATACCAAATCGCGCAGTGCGACCGTCGTGTTGCGCGCGGCGGCGTACGCATCGAGTGCGGCGATGGGCGAATGGCGTGTGCTGTGTCCCGTCACGGCGTATGTCGCGATGCGCATGGTGAACGTCGCGATGCGCCCGTTGGCGACGGTGGCCTCGACGGCGGGTTGGTCATCGAACACAGGCAATCCACCTGCGTTGTAGCGGAGTTGGATCGTACCGTTGACGCCGCCGATGGCGGTATCCTCGGATAGGCACAGGCTGACGTCCTCGCCCGTAACGGTGCGGTAGATGTTGCCCGCGAGCCGTACGACGGCGTCGACCGCGCGGTATTCTGTCGCCGCACCTGTCCCCACGCCGATCCCGAATGCCTCACTGAGCGCGCTGTAGTGTACCGTACCGTCGGGCGAAATCGTGATCGTACCTGTGTTCTCAACATACTTGACTGTGCCGTCCGACGCGATGGACTTGCGCAGATTGCTCGGACGCAGACCGAACGCCTCGACGATGACGCCATAGCGTTCTCGCTCGAGCAATTGGGAGAAGCGTATGCCGTCCATGACGTTGGGACGACCCTCGTCGTTGCCGACCAAGAATAGCACGTACGGGTCGGACTGTACGACGGACAGCGGGCTGATGGTATCAAGACCCAACTCGTACGCAAATTCGTAGAGTCGGCGTTCGCCGACCTTGGCGATGACGCCGTCGATGGCGACGCCCTTGAGTTCGGTCAGGTACTTGATGTGACCGCCCGACACGCTGTCGCGCAGCACGATGGCGACGGCGCCCGACGCATCCTTGACGATGACCGCGTCAGTCACGCGCGGGATTCGCGACTGATGCTTGCCGTCGGATGCGTATCGCGCGAAGATCAGCGACGCAGGGACGGCCATGCCGTACCGCACAAACACGCAGCGTCCAGTCAGCAACTGCCTGTACTCCTCCTCGGTCAGTTCGGTACTCTTGCCGCCCGCAACGGCGGCTTGCATGACGTTGTCGTAGAGCGCCAATGCGTCCTCGTACGGCGTTTCACCGCGATAATATACGTTGCGGTATACGTCGCCGCATAACAAAACCAAGCGCGGCGTGAGCGTACGCCCCGTCAGTGCCTCGATGGGTTCGCCGTCGTCGCTCGGCGTACCGATGCCGCCGATGAGGGGGATGGTGCTGATGAACGACGAGAGTGGCGTCACGTTGGTCCAGATGCGCGGATCGAGCCAGATCTGCACGGTGAGCAGTATGCTGTTGGCGATGAGCAACGTGAGTATGACAGACTTAATCGTTTCTTTATTAAAGTTATTCAAATCAGTCTAAATCAGTTCGTGATCTTGACGTCCTTGACGTCGATCTTGAAGTTGCGTATGCTTTCGGTGATGGTCGGCGACAGCAGTTGCAGCGTCAACTTGACGTATCCCTCGCTGTTGCCCTCGCGCGTGATGTGCAGCAGCAGGTGGTTATAGTCGTATTCGAGCGACAGTTGCAGCATAAACAGCCCACTCGCGCCAATGGTCGCGGTCAACGGCTCGCCGTTTTCATCGAGTACGTTGACGTATTGACTGCCGTCGCTGCGATAGACCGTGATCACGCTGTCGGGCAATCCGAACCCTGCAATCGTATACAGCGGCTCGAACGTCGGCTCGCGCGTACCCGAGGGCCGCTGCAGTCGTACGTACGAACACGGCAGATCGGGCGTAGTCAGCGGCAGCGCGTACGCAGTCTGCGCGCAGAAACACAGGCATAGCATGAGTATGCAGATGCGTTTCATGTTCATAGGCTCATAGGCTCCAATGCGATAGACTCATGTGTGTATTATATCACAATCCATCCCACGATACAATAACATTGACAACATCATACCGTTATGATACGATACATAAAAGCAACGTTTAGTGAGGTATATTATAATGATAGGCGTTATCGATTATAAAGCGGGCAACGCAGGCAGCGTACGCAACGCACTGCGGGCTATACAGGCCGACGCACAGTATGTGCGGTGCGCCGACGACGTGATGCACGTCGACGCGCTGATTCTGCCCGGCGTAGGCAATGCTACAGCGACGATGGAGTCGCTCCACTCCCTTGGCATCCTCGAGGTCATGAAGCGGCGCGTCGTCCACGAGGGACTGCCGTTTCTCGGCATCTGCATCGGTATGCAGGTACTGCTCGAACACAGCGAAGAGGGCGATGCGGACTGTTTGGGCTACATCCAAGGCGCAGTCAAACGGTTCGACGACGGCGCGGTACGCGTGCCGCAGATGGGTTGGAATCGTGTGACGTTCACGCGCGATACGCCGCTGACCCTTGATGTACAGCCGCATCTGTACTTTGTCAACAGCTACTACTGTGTACCCGAACCCGGCGCGGTACTCGCGACCGCGGACTACAACGGCACGTTCTGTGCCATGTTAAACAAGGGCAACATCTACGGCGCGCAGTATCATATGGAAAAGAGCGGCCCGTACGGCTTGGAGATCCTCAAGCGATTCAGTCAACTGCAAAGCGTGGGAGGTGCATCATGCTAACCAAACGTTTGATCGCCTGTTTCGACGTCATTGGCCCCAATGTGACCAAGGCGTACCAGTTTCAGGACAACGTCGTCATCGATAACGCCGTCGACATGGCGGGACGCATGTACGACGCGCAAATCGACGAGATCATCTTCTACGACATCACCGCGTCGGCGCAGAAGCGCATGATCGACATCGACATGGTGCATCAAGTCGCCGAGCGCGTGTTCGTGCCATTTACAGTCGGCGGCGGCATCCGCAACATCGACGATATGTATATGGTACTCAAGGCGGGCGCGGAGAAAATCAGCGTCGATTCGATGGCCGTGCGCAATCCCCAGATCATCACCGACGGTGCCAACGCGTTCGGGCGGCAGTGCATCGTGCTCAGTATGCAGGTCAAGCGCGTCGAGCCGTCATCGAGCATACCCAGCGGCTACGAGATCGCAATCGACGGCGCGCGTACGTTCACGGGCATGGATGCGGTCGAGTGGGCGAAGCGCGGAGAGTCGCTCGGCGCGGGCGAGATCTGCGTCAACAGCATCGACTGCGACGGCACGCACCAGGGGTACGACCTCGATGTCACGCGCATCATCGCCGATGCGGTCAACGTACCTGTGATTGCATCGGGCGGTTGCGGAAACATCGGACACATCCGCGAGGTATTCACACAGACCGGCGCGTCGGCCGCGATCATATCGTCGTTGCTATACTCGCGCACGATTGCCAAAAACGCTACGCCGATCGAGATCAAGCGCGAACTGGCAACATACGATATTCCTATGAGGGACATCATCCTATGATCGGCGAGATACTCATATTCGACTTTGGCGGCAAGGACAACGAGACGTTGGGCGCACAGTTCGCCCGCGCCGATATGCCGTGGCGCGTGATCCCCGGCGATACGCCGGCGGGCGCGGTGGCGGCGATGTCGCCGCGCGGCGTCGTGCTGGCTGGCGGGCCCGGACACGTGTACGAGGCCGACGCGCCGCGCTGCGATCCGGACATCTTCGCATTGGGGATGCCCGTACTCGGCGTGTGCTACGGTATGCAGCTCATGTGCCAAACCCTTGGCGGTATCGTGGAGAAGCGCGAACCCGAGAATGGGCCCACCGATACATATCTCGACACGACGTCGCCGCTGTTCGCGGGATTGCAATCGGTCGAGGTCATGCGCATGGGTCACACCGATTTCGTCGCCGCGTTGCCCGACGGTTTTGTCAACATCGCGCACACCGACGCATGTCCGATTGCGGCGTGCCAACACGTCGCGCGCAACCTCTACGCCACGCAGTTTCATCCCGAATGGGATAGCTCGGTCAATGGGCGGGTTGTGTTCGATAACTTCCTTCACATCATTACGTTATGTATGGCGATATAGACTTCAGGAGAACGGTATGTATCATCTTGATAGGCGCATCGCGCGCATCATCCGCGAGCTTGAGCAACTCATCGTAAGACAAAGCCAACCCGTCGGCGATTTGCAGATGCGCGTCGGCGTGATCGATAAAACAGTACCCGTACGCAGCATCACCGACGGCTTCGCGCCGTACACCTGCGGCACAGTCTGGGCAGGACATGAGAGTGAGACCTACGCGCTGTTCCGCGGCACCGTCACGGTACCCGCCGACCTGCGCGGCGACGACGTGTACCTGAACGTCAAGACCAACAAGCGTGGTTGGGATGCGCTCAATCCGCAGATGCTGCTGTACATCAACGGCGCGCCGTTCCATGGACTCGACGTGAATCACACCGAGGTCAAACTGCCGCGCGCGTTGCAAGATCAGCCCATCGAGATCGACATTTACGCGTTCTCGGGCATTAACAACAGCTATCATCTGGCCGTCAACGATGTGACGGCAGGCGTCACGCTCTACGTCGACCTCATGCGCCGGGACGCCGACGTCGAGCGGCTGTACTACGACCTCAAGACCCCGTACGCGTTTATCGCCGAACTCAACAAGACGGGTACATGTGGCGACCGCATCGTCGACGTGCTCAACGACGCAGTCAACTTGATCGACCTGCGAGAGCCGTACGGCGAGCATTGTACGCGCTCGTTGCGCGCGGCTTCGGCGTACATCGACGACAACATCTATGGCCACGGCGACGGCGTCGCGACGCTCGTCGGTCACACACACATCGACGTGGCGTGGCTCTGGCAGTACAAGCACACGCGCGACAAGACGGCGCGCTCGTACGCGACGGCGCTGCGTATGCTCGACAACTACCACGGTCATATCTTCATGGGGCCGCAAGCGCAGTTGTATCAGTATCTGAAAGAGGATTACCCCGACCTCTTCGCCGAGATCAAACAGGCCGTCGCCGATGGACGCTGGGAGGTCGAGGGCGCGATGTGGGTTGAACCCGACATGAACATGCCGTCAGGCGAGTCGCTCGTACGACAGCTGCTGTTCGGCAAGACGTTCTATATGGACGAATTCGGCGTGGAGTCGCGCGTACTCTGGCTGCCCGACGTGTTCGGCTATTCGGCCGCGCTGCCGCAGATCCTCAAGAAGGCGGGCGTCGACTACTTCATGACGGCCAAACTGCACAACAACGAGGTCAACCGTATGCCGCACGACACGATCATGTGGCACGGCATCGACGGCACGGGCATCCTCACGCAGCTCTGCACGTACAGCCCGTCGGCCTACAACGCCGATCCCGAGAAGGGCGACGTACTCGTCGCGTGGAAGAACTACAAAGATAAGCACATCAACGACGACATCCTGATGTCGTTCGGCTACGGCGACGGCGGCGGCGGCCCGACACGCGGCATGGTCGAGTCCATCGACCGACTGTCCAAGGGTATCAAGGGCTTGCCACGCGTACGCATCGGCGCGGTCGGGGAGTACTTCGACAGACTGCAAGAGCGTGTAGGGGATCATCCACGGCTGCCCAAGTGGGTCGGCGAACTCTACTACGAGCTGCACCGCGGCACGTATACGTCGATGGCGCGCGTCAAGCGGCAGAACCGCAAGGCCGAGTGCCTACTGAACGAGACCGAGTTTCTGTGTTCGCTCGCGCAGATGTACGCAGGGCAAGCGTATCCCAAGGACGCGCTCAACGCGCTGTGGCGGGACGTACTCTGCAATCAGTTCCACGATGTACTGCCCGGTTCGTCGATCAAGCCGGTCTACGACGACACCGACGTCATCTACGCCAACGTATTCGACAAGGCGCACGACGTCTACAACGACGCACTCGCGGCGATCCAGACCAAGCTCTGCGCCGACGGCGACAGCGTCGTTGTCGTCAATCCGCTGTCGTTCACGCGCGACACGGCTGTGACGTTCGCGTACGACGGCGACTGTGCTGCGCTTGAGCGCGACGGCGTGCAGTACGCGTGCCAACGCTACGGCGGCAACGTCACGGCGTACGTCAAGGGTGTGCCTGCAAAATCCGTCGCGGTATTCCGCATCGTAAGTCAAGCTGCCGTGGCAACAGCCGCGCTGACGGTCACGACGAGCCGATTAGAGAATCAGTTCTATATCATCGAAGTAGACGACAGTGGCGCATTCACGCGCATCTACGACAAGCGCGCAGACCGCGAGGTATTGCCCTACGGCGCGAAGGCCAACGTGCTGCAAGCGTTCGAGGATAAGCCGTTCCGGGAGGACAACTGGAACCTCGACGTGTTCTATGCCGAGAAGCAGTATCCGATGGACGGCGCGGTTGAGCTTAGCGTCGTTGAGTGCGGCGCGGTACGCGGCGTGTTCCGCGTGACGCGTACGTTTATGTCGTCGACGATCACGCAGGACGTCATCCTGTACGCCGACAGTCCGCGCATCGACTTCGCGACTGTTATGGACTGGCACGAGAAGGATGTCGTCGTCAAGGCTGCGTTCCCTGTCGACGTCAACGCGCAATCCGCGACGTACGAGGTGCAGTTCGGACACTTGTCGCGTCCGACGCACCGCAACACGAGTTGGGATGAGGCCAAGTACGAGGTCGCCGCACAGCGTTGGGCCGACATCGGCGACAATGGCTACGGACTGTCGCTGCTCAATGATTGCAAGTACGGCTACGACGCGCTCGATAACGTGCTGCGCCTCACGCTGCTGCGTTGCGGTACGCTGCCCAACGTCGACGCGGATCGTGAGATCCACCGCTTCACTTATGCAATTCTGCCGCACGCGGGTACGTTCCGCGACGCGGACACCGTATCCCACGGCTACGACCTCAACTATCCCGCGACTTGCGCGGTCATCGGCAAGGGGAATGGCAGTGGTTCGTCACTGCTGTCGATGTTCCGTGTCGCCGACAACAGCGTGGTACTCGAGACGGTCAAGGTTGCCGAGGACGGCAAAGGGTATATCCTGCGCCTCTACGAGCCGCACAACACGGCGGCCGTCGCACGCATTGCGTCGCCGTTCGCAGTCAAGTCGGCGAGTGTGACAGATCTGCTCGAGCGTCCGACACAGGACGACGTATCCGTGTACGGCAACGACATTACGCTGCACATGCGTCCGTTTGAGATCGCGACGCTGCGCGTGGAGATATAAATTATGGAATATAGTACACACATCAAAGCTGCCGTCATGGACTTCGACGGCACCATCTCGACGTTGCGGCAGGGGTGGGAAGACGTCATGCTCGAGGTTATGCTCGGCGTGATTGGCGGGATCACGGACAGTGCCGCGCACGAAGCGGCGATTCGAGCCTATATCTCCGAGAGTACGGGCGTGCAGACGATCTTCCAGATGGACTGGTTCGTCGAGTACTTGCAACGCATCGTAGACGAAACGCAGGGCGATTACGCCGTACTCGATGCATGGGATTATAAAGACATGTACAACGCCGCACTCATGCGGCACATCGAGGGACGCATCGCGGACGCGGCGGGCAATGCCGCCCGCTATTGCGTGCCGGGTTCGATCGACTTTTTGCGCGCACTCAAGGCGGCGGGCATCGCAATCTACCTCGCGAGCGGCACCGACGAAGCCGACGTGCGTCGCGAGGCCGAACTGCTGGGCGTCACGCCGTACGTGACCGACATACGCGGCGCGGCGGCGCGTACGCGCGACTGTGGCAAAGAGTACGTGCTTGCGCAGTTGATCGAAGGCAGCGGCATCAAGGGCAAAGAACTCATCGTGATCGGCGACGGGCGCGTCGAGATCGAACTTGGCGCGCAGCACGGCGCGTTGACGTTGGGTATGGCCACTGATGAGATTCGCATCGCCAAAGGCGACTTGGGCGGCGTGAATCTTGTCAAACGCGACCGGCTCATCAAGGCGGGCGCCGACGCGATTGCGCCCGACTTCACCGACATCGTGGGTCTCACCAAGTGGGCAGGCATTGCGCGTGCCGACAGCAAGTTCGCGCCGCTCGACATCGGCGGCATCAAGTTAGATTCGGCTACGACGCGTCATAACCTCGTACGCATCGACAATCTCAAGAACGTCGCGGACAAAACGCAGCCGTACGACGAACCGTGCCTGTCCGAGTTGGCGCAGCGCATCAAAGATGCGCGAAAGAACGGTCGCCCGGTGATCTGGTCGCACGGCGCGCACGTGATCAAGAACGGGCTGTCGCGTTATATCATTGATCTGATCCAACGCGGCCTGTTGACGCACATCTCGGGCAACGGCGCGTGCAGCATACACGACTTTGAACTCGCCATGCTCGGCGGTACGAGTGAGGACGTGAAGACTGCGATACAGGATGGCAGCTTCGGCATGTGGCAGGAGACGCTGTATCACATGAATCAGGCGCTTGCACTCGGACGTTCGCGCCGACTCGGGTACGGCGAGAGCCTTGCGGTGTACATCGACGAACACGCCGACCTGTTTCCGCACAGGGACGACTGCGTGCTGTATCAAGCGTACGCACACGAAGTACCCGCGACGTTCCACATCGCGCTCGGCACCGACATCATACATCAGTCGCCTGACTGCGACATGGGCGGGATTGGCGACGCTTCGGGCATCGATTTCAAGCTCATGTGCAAGTCGGTGTCGCAGCTCGACGGCGGCGTGTTCCTGAATTTCGGTAGCGGCATCATCGGGCCGGAGGTGTTCCTCAAGGCGTTGTCGATCGCGCGCAACCTCGGGTACCCGACGTTTGACATTGCGTGCGCCAACTTCGACCTCGTCGACCTCGGCGATTATCACGCGGACTTGGGCTACGACGATACGCGCTACTACTACCGTCCGCGCAAGAACATCGTGTTGCGTCCGACGGCCAACGGCGGTTGGGGACACCACTTCTGCGGCGATCACAACGTGACGATTCCCGCATTGTATAGATTACTCGTATGAATATGCAGATAGTAACAGGTCTTACAAAAGGGCGTTTGAGCGAGATCCTAAGCGGCATCGGACAACGGCGCATCGGATTCATCGGCGACGTGTGCGTCGACGTCTATTGGTACGCCGACATGACCAAGAGCGAGCTGTCACGCGAGACCCCGCACTACCCGCTGCCCGTCGTCGACGAGCGTATATCGCTCGGCGGGGGCGGCAACGTGCTGGCCAACATCATGGCACTCGAACCCAAGTCGCTCACGCCCGTCGCCGTAGTGGGCGACGATTGGCGCGGCGTGTTGATCCGGCGCGAGATGGAGCGGCTCGGCGTCGACACGCGCTACGTCATCGAGACCTGCGGCATGAGCTACGCGTACTGCAAGCCCATGCGGCGCGGCATCTCCGACGTCGTGTACGAGGATCCGCGCATCGACTTCACGATGCGGCCTATCACGGCCGACGTGGAGCGCGTGATACTCGAACATCTCGACAAGGCCGCCAAGGACGTCGATATCCTGTGCGTAAGCGAGCAGTTCGATGGCGGGGTGGTCACGCCCGCCGTACGCGAGCGCATCTGTGAACTGGGTAAGCAGGGTCTATGCGTGATCGTCGACAGTCGCGACAACATCGCGCTGTATCACGACGTTTGCATCAAGCCCAACCATATTGAGGCTGGACGCGCATTTTGCGCAATCCAAGAAGAGGTAGACGCCCTGTTTGAATCCATCGGCGGACGCGCGGACGGCCCGTCGGCCATCTATTATACCGAGAATGATTTGATAGACAGTGTCTCCCAAGTGGCTTGCGCGTTGCGCAAAAAGACCGGTCGCGACGTGTTTGTCACGATGGGCGCGAAGGGCAGTATGTGCGCCGATGATACAGGTGTGACTCATGTCACGGCGCGCGACATCCAAGGCCCCGTCGACTTTGTGGGCGCGGGCGATACGTCGATTGCGGCGCTGTGCTGCACGTACGGCGTCGCCAGTGCGGCGGAAGCCGCGCACATCGCGGGACTGGCTTCGGAGGTCACAATACAAAAGATTGGCACCACGGGTACCGCGTCGCGTCAGGAGATCCTGGCGTGGGCCCAATCATAGGAGGCGCGGAAGAGGTTCCCATGGTGTGCGCGGAGCCTATGCCGTAAGGAGTCTGTTGTGGTGCTGTGAAGAGATTGCAGAGGGTATACGTTATGCCTGTTTTGGACGTAAAAATGTTCGGCAGACTGCATGTTGTGCTCGAGGGCAAAGAGGTTATAAACGGCGTCAACAAGATTAAAAAGCATTGGCGATTGTTCGCGTATTTGGTCTGCAACCGCGGGCGCAACGTCGACAGCGACGAGCTGTACCGCGCGATCTGGGATGGAACCCAGCCCGCCGACATCATCAACTCGATCAAGAACGCCGTATACATGCTGCGGCGCGAGTTCGCGCGCATATCGCCGAATGTATCGGTCATCCTATTCGAGAATGGTTTCTACAACATCAACCCGGCGTTGACGCTACATTTTGACGTCGACGAGTTTTTGCGCTTGTGTACGACTGTCGTCAACGCCAAGATGTACGGTGACGAGCTTGCGGACAAGTTCGATACGTTGACGCGCCTCTATCGCGGCAGTTTCCTCGCGCCCATCAACGGCGAGCATTGGGCGATGGAACGCGCGATCTACTTGCGACGGCAGCTGTCGACGGCGTTGCTGTCGTATTGCGCTATGCTGTATAAAGAGTATATGTTCACGGAGCTGTTGCGGGTTACGACCTTCTACGCCATGGCTGAACCCAACAACGAGACGCTATACCTTTATTTGATGCGGGCATTGAGTGGACTTTGTCTACATGAGCAGATCATCAATGTGTATACGTCGCTGAGCAATGTATTTTACGACGCAACGGGTACTACGCCCTGTGACTAGATGCGCAAGATCTACAGTGAGGCCTGTGCGCAAAACCACAATCCTGAGCTTGATTTGCTCATCATACGTGAGGATCTGCGCGAAGCCGAGGGTGTGTCGGAGATTTCGGGCGCGTATTTTTGCAGCTATGCGTCGTTCAAGGACATGTACCACATCACGCGGCGCTCGATTCAGCGCGACAAACGGCGAATCACGTTGATCCTCGTGTCGGTGACGATGCACAACCGCCGTGCGTCCAATAACGAAACGTTGCGCACTGTCATGGACAGGTTGCATCATGCATGTATTTCTGCCCTACGCTTCAGTGATATGTACAGCAAGTACTCGCGCTCACAGTATGTAGTCATGCTATCGACTCCCGACGATGAGGTAGTCGACGGCATTGTATGCCGCGTGCGGGAGGCCGCGCGTCCCATCTGCGAGGAACACAAAGTCAATATATCATTCCTACCCCACATTATGGGGTAGTTGCCACCAAAGACCGCCTTTCGGGCGGTTCTTTTATTGAAATCCTTACACGCCTATTCACTTTTGGTTTGAAATGTGTTAAAATCAAATGTGAGTCGTACAATATCGACCTCGGTTATGGATCATCCCGGAGGTGATGAATGATATGATAAATATTCGTACCAATAAGCTACTTCAAATATCGCTTGGTTTTGTAGTCATCATGGTACTGATCTCGATTAGTCTGCATCTGCACAATCTCTCTTTGCAGGGGAGTCTGTCCACGTATTACTGCAATACATTGGAAGAGATCGTGAAGCAGCAAAACCACAGCCTTGTCTCGGCGATCGACGAGCGGTTCACAAATGTCAAAACCACCGCCCGTTTGATCGGCGATACGGCGCAAATAGATGGACGTACGAACGCGTATGAACTGCTGCCGCTCTTGCGGGACGTTGTTCTAGAGAGCGGCTTTCGGATGTTGGCTTACGCCGATCTCGAAGGGAATGCCGTGGCAAGCGACGGTCGTATGCTCGATCTGCAGGACGTGGACTACGTCGGTCGCGCCCTTGCAGGTGAGACCAATGTGTCCGATCCCTTCACCGCACCGTTCGGCGACGTGCAAGCGGTGGCCTTTTCGACCCCTGTCGTGGCGAACGGACACATCGCGGGCGCGTTGATCGGCGTCTACGATACCTCCAACCTCGGGGCCTTGATCACGGCGTCCTTTGATGAAACGGGATACGTTTACGTGTGCAATGCGCGCGGGGACATCATTGCGACTTCCAACACCATCGACGCCCCGGTGAGCGGCAGTCTGGCCGACGTCATGGCCGAAACAGAGGTTGTCGATCACGACAGCAAAGAAACCATCCTCGAAAACATGGGCAAGAACCTCGGCGGACATTCGATCTATACGTTGGATAACAGCAAGAGGCTCATGCACTATCAACCCATCGGCATCAATGATTGGTATATCATATCCATCGTTCGCGATGAGGTCATCGCTTCCGAGACCAATGTGATTGTGCGGAGCATGATGACGCTGGCCTTCTTCATCGTGACCCTCTTTGTCACATTGTTCGCCGTATACGCGTTCAACAGTTGGCGACACGAGCGGGCGCTGTATCGAGCTGCGTATGTCGATGAGCTGACTGGGCTGCCCAATCTTGCCAAACTCAAGTTGGACGCCGAAAAGATCCTCAAAGAACGCCCGGAGCAACAGTTCATGATCATGAAGTTTGACATCTATCAGTTCAAAATGATCAACGAGATGTTCGGCTTTGGGGCTGGGGATCAAATCATTCGGATGATCGCCGACGTAACCCAGTCGGTCTTGGATGAGTCGTACTCTGTGTTGGCACGCGTGAACGCGGACTGCTTTATTCTGTTCGACAACTATCATTCGATTGAGGATATGGAACAGCGCCGCACGGCGGCCATCGCCGCATTCCGAAAAGCCGCCGCGCGCATCGTCGACTACAAGATTGACTTCCGATTTGGGCGTTATATCATTCAGCCGGGCGAAACCGACGTCACAGCCATCTTGGAGAAGGTCAACCTCGCGCACAGGGTCGCCAAGGAGGAACGGCATACCGAACTGTACGAGTATGACGAAGCGCTCAAGAATCGCCTCGTGGCCGAGACGGAATTGGAGGGCAGGATGGAGCAGGCCTTGGAGAACAACGAGTTCATCGTCTATCTGCAACCCAAGTACCAACTCGATACCGAGCGGGTCGTGGGCGCGGAGGCGCTCGTCCGATGGCTGCACAACGGCAAGTTCATCGCTTACCCGGGCGAGTTCATTCCGCTCTTTGAAAAGAATGGTTTCGTGACCCGCCTCGACATGTACATGTTGGAGAAGGTGTGCGGGATCATCAAGGGCTGGATCGACAGCGGCGAGCAACCCGTGACGGTATCGGTCAACTTCTCGAGGTTGCACCTGCGCAACGAGCATTTCGTGACAGAAGTCGACGAGGTGGTCAGTCGCTTTGATATACCCAAGAAGTACATCGAGATCGAGTTGACAGAAAGCACCATGTTCGACAACGAGGATCTACTGCACAGCGTGTTATCCAAGCTCCATGACACAGGCTACACGCTCTCCATGGACGACTTTGGTACGGGATACTCGTCGCTCGGACTACTCAAGAATCTGCCCGTGGACGTCATCAAAGTGGATAGGGCGTTCTTCAATCAAAACAAGTATCGGACGCGCGCCAAGATCGTCATCGAGAGCGTCATGCAGATGGCCAAGAGACTCGGCATCCACACCGTGGCCGAAGGGGTCGAGACGCAGGAACACATCGACTTCCTCAAATCCGTGGGTTGCGACGTCGTGCAAGGGTATTACTACGCGAAGCCCGTTGAGGCGGCACAGTTCAAGACGACCGATTCGCATTATCCCAAGGCGACCTCTAAACCCACGTATCGCGTAGACTTCTCCGAGATAGGCGACGTCGAGGCAGGCCGGGGAGATATGGGTTCATCCATGCCTGTCTACGTACACAGGTTATCGTGGATTGCCTTGCGAAAAGTATTGACCGACATGTACGGAGAGGGCGAAATGATAGAGGCGTTCAAGATGGCCGGGCGCATGGTCGGCGCCGCGTTTGTCCGCGAGAAGCTCGACGCACGCGCATCCATGGATGCATTCTTTGCCCAATTGGCAGAGCAGTACGCGGCCGCACGCATGGGCTTTCTGCATTTGGAGAATCTGAATCAGGAAACCGGGAGATGCGTACTTGCCCTATCGAACCATCTCGAATGCTCGGGCATAGCAGACCAAAGTGAATGCCTCTGTCAATTTGATGAAGGCTTCATGGAGGGTGCCCTGCACGAATACACGGGCAAATCGTATTCTGCCATGAAGATCGGCTGCGGAGAAACCGATTCGGTTCTCGATTCCAATGTAGACGCAGACGTCTGCCGGCTGGAGGTCAAGCCGAAGTGACGCGATAGAAAGATCGTTCTGCAAATTTTTGGAAAAGGGGCAGCCATGCCGAACATGCAATTACTATGTGTCGAAGAAAAGGATGTTGCGCTTTGGTGGGAACTCTCCCGCGAGTTTGACGCATACGTCAGGGAACTCGTGGGAGATCTCACGCAATGGTATCACGGAAGCGGGAACGGAACGGATCTCGCTTTCGCAGCGTACATGAAGTCGAAAATTGCAAAGAAAGAGGCTGTGATGGCGGTAAAAGATTCCGAATGCCAAGGCGTCATCGCTTTTTCGAGGGCGAATAACCGGATCACATTTTTCGGCGTATCGCACCGGGCTGATTTTGCGTATGTCAGTCGGTCGTTGGTGGATCACGCATTGGGGCAATTGAACGCCGAAAAGCCTATATCGGTGAATGTGATGCAGAGCAGTGCCGAGATGATGGTGCAAGAGCGCAGGATGTTTGCCGAGTATGGGTTTGTGTTTTGCGGCGAAGGCACAGAAAACGGCGTTCCGATCGATAAGCTATGTAAGTTCTGACGCACCTCTAAGGTCATACGCCAGATGCGATCGCTTACAGTTTGAGTTTGTAACAATGATAGCGATCCTTGACAGCAAAGCCGGCCTCGCGCGCGGCTTCCATAGGCAGCTCTTCCCCCTCGCCAATAGAGTAAAGCAATACGCGTCTGCCTTTGTGAAACAAAGACGTTGCGACGGCACGCAACATTTGGACGACGTTGTCTACGGTCAAAAACGCTTGTCGGAATGCAAGTCCATAGATTTCGCTCGTTGTATGATTCCACATCGAAGCGAAAGCGCAACCCACGATTTGCGCATCGTGCTTCATAACAAATATCTCCCACTTGGAAAGATCGGCATACATTCGCTCGAAGCTCCAGTACACATCAGGGAAGTTCTGCCTGTGAAATGCAGCGTACGCTTCATAGTCACTGCGGTTGATCAAATCGATATGATCGGCATCGCTTGCGGCACGAAAGTCTTTGCTGTGCATCTGGTAAATGACGCTCGCTTCTATCAGCTTTGCGCCATTGGCTTCCAGAAAACGGTTGGAAATATGCTCGGGCGTATGTGTGAAGTACATTTCGTATCCGGCATAGTTTGCAGAAAGATACGCAATCATGCACTCCACCGCGCGACCGCTGTCATCTTTGGTAAAAATGCCGCCGTTGGCTTGCAAGTAAAGATTTTGCGGCTCAACGTCCAAAATCATACATGCGGATATTTCGCCGTCTTCCTTGCACAAAAGTACGACGTCATGGGGGTTCGTGTGCGAAAAAGCTCTCTCGATTCTACTTCTTGCAGCGCGATGACTGTCCAATGCAGGGAAACCGCAATACAATGGATTCCGCGCAAGCTCCCATACAAAATGTGCTATGTCTTCTATTTCTGATAATTCAGCAATGAATCGTTTCAAAACGGCACCGCCTATGATTCGATCTTCTGAACGATGGTTTCTGGATCGATTTAACGTCAAGAAGCACTCTGATTCCTATATATTTTAGTAATTTCGCACTTGGCATCATCATAATAGCACACGTGCGTATACTTGTCAAGACCATCGCGCGGGCGGCGAATCAAAGCAGAAACAAAATACAGTCCACCCAATCGCCAGGGGGACTGTATTCGTATAACGAGCCGCAAGGTGCCGCGTCAAATCAACGTCATCTCACGGACGCCGAAATTTACAAACGCATAATCGTGCGTGTGATGGGGACTCTCGCCGTCATCCGACCACGTGCCGCGCAACTCGAACGTCTGCGGGCCTACGCCGTACGGCTCGGGATCGGACTTGATATGATGCGTACCCAACAGGTTGCGGTTGCTGTTGATGAGCTTGACGCGGATCACGTTCTCGCCCACGCGCAGCCACTGCGATACGTCGCACGTATACCCGAACATCAGCTTGCCCGCGCACGCACCGTTGACTGTCACCTCGGCTACGGCAAAACGCCCGTCGAGTTTCAGACGATAGTCGGTTGAGGTGAGATAACAGGTCTTTTCCAGCGTGATCTCGCCCGCGAAGAACGGGTAGCCCTGCTCCTGTAGGCGGTCCATGCGCACGTCGTGCATCGGCTTGGCAATCGCGAACGTAGGCTGTCCGACTGCGATGCTCGTATCTTTTGCGCCGCGCACGTAGCCGTACTTGGACTCGACTGCGAAGTCGCCGAGCAGGTAGATCGCCGGGTACTTCATGGTGAGCTGGGAGCCCGTGTTGGCGTCGACCCACTCCACGGTGGCCCCGGTGTGCGCGTGGGCGCGCTTGGTGACCAGGTTGTAGACGTCGGTGCTCCAGTTCTGGATCGTCG
>CAYPOE010000004.1:0-20613 GCA_964412285.1 uncultured Eubacteriales bacterium
GCCTTCTGGGTTTCGCTCTGTGCTGATACATACGCCGCTTCTGCGGCTGCTCTATTGGCTTCCGTGGCGTTGAGCCATTGGCTTTGTTTTATGGCTTCGTCGTTTTGTGCCTTGTTCAACGCGGCCAGTGCCGTCGCGACGTCGGCCTCGTCCTGTGCTTTGATGGTCGTATAATCCTCGTTCGCACGTTGCAGATTCCGGCGGGCAGAGTCCAACGAAAAGACATCGACGGTATCCGCACGCTTGGCCGCCGCCGTATCGAACGCCGACTGCGCGTCCGCGACGTCGATCTCGGCCTGTGCTTTGGCTATATCGTAATCATCCTGCGCACGCTGCAAGTTTCGGCGCGCAGACTCTAACGATGCAACGTCAATTGTATCGGGGAGTTTTGCGATGGCCTCATCCAATGCCGACTGCGCGTCCGCGACGTCGGTCGTACCCTGCGCTTTGATGGCGTTGTAATCGTCTTGCGTACGTTGCAGATTCCGCCGCGCGGACTCCAATGCCGAGCCATCCACATCCGCCTGTTTGGCCAACGCCGCATCGAGTGTAGCCTGCGCTGTCCCGACGTCGGTCGTACCCTGCGCTTTGGCGGCACCGTAATCTTCTTTGGCACGTTGCAGATTCCGCCGCGCGGACTCCAATGCAGTCGCGTCCGCGTCGTCCGTGCGTTCGAGCTTGTCGAGGTCGAGGAGCAGCTTGTCGAGGTTCGCAGTCTCGCGCGCGAGCTTCTCCTGCACCTCATCTGTATCGAACTGCGCTATGATGTCGCCAATCTGCACGGTTTGCCCGGTGCCGACCGGCATATCGACGACTGTAAGACCCTCCGGCACAGTGACGTCTACCGTGTCCTTGGCCGAGATGGCAGCTTTGTCGGTGATGGCCTCGGTGATCTCCGCCCTTGTTGGATTGGACAGTTTCACTTTGGCCAGCGTGACTCCGCTTGTGCCGCGCGCGACGAGGGTCAATGCGAGCAGTGCGGCCAAGAACTTCACGAGATGTCCCGCCGCGCGTCGTTGCCCTGAATCCGAGAAGCGCGGCAACGAGGGCAATCGTCCAAACAGATTGGTCTTGATTGGATTGTTCATGCCTATCACTCCTTTATGCCGACAGATTGGATCCCCAACTCGAGGTGTTTTTGACCAAACAGGAATAGCAGCGCGGCCGGCACCAGCATCAGTAGCGACGCGGCCATCGCGAGACCCAACTTCTCCGCGGCGATTTGCGGCAGGTACAGCGACAGCGGCCAGAGCGCCGGATCCTGTAAAAATGTCATCGGCTGCTCGATGGCGCTCCAACATTCGAGGAAACCCAGTACCAATGCCGACAAGATGCCGGGTACGCCCAAAGGCAGACCGATGCTGATGAAGGTTCGGAGGTGTCCCGCGCCGTCGATGGCCGCCGCCTCCAACAGTGCGCGCGGCACCGCATCGAAACTCTTCGCCATGATGAATACAGGGAACGCCGAGAACGCGAACGGCAGGACTACCGCCCACACCGTATCCATGATGCCCAGCCCGTCGATCACGATGTAGTTGGGCACCATCGTGACTTGGAACGGCATCAGCATCAGGACGATGTATAGCGTCATCAGCACCCCTCGTCCGCGAAAGCGGAGGCGACTGAGCGCCCATGCCGCCGGTGCGCCGATGAAGAGTTGTCCGAGTATCGAGGGTATCACCAATTGGAAGGTGTTCCAGAACATCACGAAGAATTGCGGCGTATCGAGCAGCAATTCGACGATGGGCTGTAGCGTCGGCCAAGAGGGCAGCAAGGGCCACGTGGCATAGCCACCCGTCCCTGCGAGTACAGGCGCCATGGTGGCGGTAAGCTCCTCGATAGACATTAGGCTACCGATCACCATGAACCAGATCACCCACCATACCAACACTGCCAACGCAGTGAGGATGATCGTGCATAGCGCCGTCCCGCTGCGGGATGGACGTATTTTGTACGTTTTCATGTTTAGTCTGCCTCGTGAAAGAAACGCTGTATCAACAGGATGAAGATGAGTAACACGCCGCACAGCAGCGCTGCCGCCGCACAAAGGCGACTGACGTCGAGATTCTGAAACCAGTTGTTGAATAGATGCTGCAACAGATAGATCGAATCGTGCGGATATGCACCCGAGACCAAATAGGCTTCGCGGAATACCTTGAAGCTGTTGAGCAGCGAGAGGATGGACACGAGGCTGACCGTGGGCAGCAAGCCGGGTAGCGTGATCTGGCGAAAGCTCTGCCATATGTTTGCGCCGTCTACGCCCGCAGCTTCGTACAGACTCCCCGATATACCGTCGATACCTGCCAGCCAGAGTACCATGTCATAGCCGCTGTTCTTCCATAGGTACGTGAAAACCAATACCCAGAAGGCCGCAGATGAACCCATGAAGTCGACAGGCTCCGCGCCCAACGTCGTGAGTACCGCGTTGGCCAAGCCGTGTTGATCAAACATCACTTGCCATAGCAATACGATACTGGCCACAGGGATCGCCATGGGGAGCAGATAACTCGTCTTGAACATCTTGCCTCGAGGACGTATTGCGCGAACCAACAGTGCGATGGCGAGGCTGATGAGCAGCAGCAGCGGAATGCATACCGCCACAAATTTGGCTGTATTCGCCGCGGCCAACTGAAACGCACGGTTGTTGAATACCGACGCGTAGCCGTCCAGTCCAATCCAATTTTTCCCGCGCGCATCCAAGAAGCTGCGTCGCATGGTATCTGCAAACGGTATGAAGAAGAAGATGGCCATGCCGATCAGGCTCGGCATCAAGAAGGCGAGAGCCGCAAAACCCTCGCCCTTCATAGCCGTAAACGGTTTTTTGTGTGATTTGTTTACTTTACTTTCTCTCTGCAAGATAGTTCTTGATATTCTGCTCAATGGCTTTCACGGCCCCTTCGACGTCTGTTTCACCGTTGCAACACTTTTCTATGTCGTCCCACATCATATCCGTCAGCGCCGTATCGCTCTTGGACGGCGTCTGCAACTGTGCGATCAGGCCATCCGCATCAAAGTCGAAGCTGTCCAGATCATTCTCGGCCGATTGTTGGTTGATGCGATCCATCTGGATCGCGACGCCCGACCGCGTCACAGGGAGGCCTGCGCCGTAGTTGAACTGCTGCACCTCTGCCGAAAGCATCGTCTGCATGAATTCCGCGGCGAAATCCTTGAATTTTGTGTCGGCGCAGATCGCGGCCACCGTAGAGGGCTGCCATATGCCGGCCGCCCATCCCGGGAGCGGCTTCAGTTCTGAACCGGTACGTTCCATTGTGATCTGCATGAGCTGTAGGTTGTTCATGATGAATGCGGCGTAGTTGGCGCGCTGTGATGTGTAATGCATCAATGATGTACTCAACTGAATGGGCGAGCCACCGCCGTCCGAGAACGCGACTACCATGCCGGCTGCGTCGCCTTGTTTGGGTTGGGATAGGTTGTACTTGTCGTTGATGGCCTTGAGTGCCGTAAGATAGTTGCGCAGCGCTTCGGGCTTCAGTTCGTTATCCACGACAATGGCCGGAATACCGGAAGGCCACAATACGTTATGCAACTCTTTGAGATCATCGAAGGATAATGCGGGGCGTTCCCCTTCTGGCAAGCTGGCAAACGCGTCGGGACCAGTCATACCGGCCGGGGCGTCGTTGCTGTTTACGACGAGCTGCACGAGATCGTCGAGCGTCTGCGCCTTTGAAAGTGCGTCGGCGTCGCCCATCAGCGTCGGCATCATGAACTGGGTGGGCAGGCAGTAGAGCTTGCCGTCTGCGTTGTATGGTGCGAGCAGGTTGTCGTATACATCACCTGTATCGATCAGATCGCCAAGTTCCAGCAACATGCCTTTACTCACGTAGCTTTCTTCGGGACAGCCATCTAATATCAGTACGTCGGGCCCGCTGCCGTTGAGTAGTCGCGTGTTGAGTGTCTTGATGGCGTCGGCGGCCGATACCGCGTTATCCTCCGCCAACGCGATCTCATACGTAACGTGTGCATCGGGATGCTTCTTGCGTATCTCTGCAATGGTGGCACGGACAAATGCATTGTCCTTCAAAGACCAGACTGTGAGTGTTTTGTTGGGATCTGTCGTGGCGTTGTCATCCCAGGCATATCGATACAGATGGCTGATTCGAGCATTGCCGTTTACGTTCACCACAATGCTACCATCGTCAAGGGCGAATACGGCATGGACATCACTGCGTGGTGTGCCGATCGAATATGCCGTACTCTCGAGAACCATACTGACGTCGCCGTTCGCGTCGGTCGACAGCAGGCTCCCGTTCTGCATAGCATACAGCTTGCCGTTCTTGTCAATCGCCAACGTGCCGCCGCCCACGCCTAAACCCATAATCTGCATATCTAACCCCCCTGCGCCCTGTGTCTGTTGGAGGTTGATCGTGGGTCGATCTGTAGGTTTGCCGTCGGCCAGACTGTACGTCACGATGCTTCTGCCACTGTCCAATACATACAGGTTGGCGGCGTCCGACGTGGCGGCAGTCGCGTTTTCGACGGGTATCTCCGCTATCATGTCACCTGTGGTAAGATTATATAGCATCGTTTTGTTAACTGGGATCGACATCGCGCGATTGTCTGATGTCGACTCTTGCGTTTCACTCGTGTCGACGCGTTGGCTACTCGTTTGCGAAACTTGCATCATACCGCCTGCGACGTAACTGAGTAAGAATCGGTCGTCTGTCAACGATCGCAACAGGGATACAAATACGTTTTGCCCTTCCGCGATGGCTTTGTCGATCTCATCTATAGGGAAGGGTTTGGCGTCGCCGCTCGGCGCGATGATGGACAGCCCTTCGTCCTGCACATATATCAACAGGCTACCGTCTGCCATCATTGTGCTGCTGCGGATGTTTTGGTAGCGGCCGGTATTCGCACCGGGCCCTGGTGATGTAGTCCAGCTTTTGCCTTGATCGGCACTCTTATACTGTGTCTTTAGACCCTCGTCAAAGCAGACGATCGAACCATCCGCCGCCAAAAAGCTCGTGAGTTGCCCCTCAACGGGGGGCGTGACGTCGGTTTCTACATAGCGTCCCTTTTGCGTGGAATTCTGCTCACTTTCTGTCGTAGCGTTGCCGTCGCCGTCCTGCGCGGCGCTCGTACCGTCACCGTTGCCGCAGGCTGTCAATGACAATAGCCCTGCTATGAGCAATAGGGGAAGGATGTGTTTCAAAAGTCGCATGATTGGTCTCCTTATGATGTCTGTGTATCTGGTTTGATGTATTGATTATAGAACACAAACCTTAAATCAACCTTAAAGAATCCTCAAAGAATCGCAAAAGAACTGCAAAAGCATCGGCGTTGCCATAGCAGCCCTGCATACATCTATGTATAACAAAAAACAGGGCGGATCGCACCCTGTTTTTTTGTTCATCTATCTAATATCTAACTGCAAGATCTAATTACATGATGCCCTTGCGTTCGGCACAAGCGCGCAGATGCGCGATCGCCGCGTCGTACTCTGCCTCGGTACCCAGATGCTCGCTCATCACGGGAATCGCGGCGGGCAACGCGTGGATGCCTGCGAGGTAGTAGCCGAGGTCGACTTCACCCGTGCCTGGCTGCACTTCCTCGATGACGACTGTCGTCACGTCGCGCATACGCGCGTCCTTGATGTGACACGCGACGATTTTGTCGCCGAAGCGCTTGATGCAGTCGTCGAGTATATCGTTGAGACTGTAGTATGTGCGTGGACTGTTGCCAAAATTGACGAGGTCGAGGTGTACCGCGAACTGCGGGCGGTCAACGGCTTTGATCAGACGCTCCAAGCTGTCGACGCTGTCGACGACGGTGAACTGATAGATCTCATACGCGAAGGTCGACCGCGTGGGCTTGACACTGTCGATGACATACCGCGCGTTGTCCACGGCGAGTGCAAATGCATCCTCGCTAAAGTTGGCTGCGACGTGCTTGCCGTGGCTACCCTCGACCAACGAACCCGTCACGTTGACTGCGCAGCGCGCGCCGAGTGCATCGGCCACGGCCATGGCATTGACCATGCCGTCGAGTTTGGCTTTGCGCTGGACTTCGTTGGTGTCGTTGATATTCTCCCAGTAACCGAGTTCGGCAAATACGATGTTCTGCTTCTCAAATGCGGTGCGGTACGCCTCGATGCCCGCCGTATCGCCGACGTCGAGCGACGGCGCATAGGCGGCCTTGTACCCTTTTTGCACATGCAGCCACGCCAAAAACTGCGGGTCGTGGATCGACAGACCCAACTGCTCTGCCTGACTTTCTTTGCCTGTCGTAAATACAGGCGCTCCCAACAGTACCATAATGACCCCCGGAATCTATGATTGTGCCATCATATGACAGCCATGCGTACAGTAACGGGTATTTCGTCGATCTCGATCGTACGTTCAAATGTGTAACTGTCGTGCGCATTGAAAGATACGGCCAACGTCTCCTCAGCGATGCGGCTGCCGTACGTCGACAGCACGTACTGCACATCGGCGTTGTCGCTCGATAGATTCAGGTGTATGCGGTCGCTGACGTTGAAGCCCGCTTCCTTGCGCTGTACCTGACACTGTCGCAGCAGCTCGCGATACAAGCCTTCCTGTGCGAGTTCGGGCGTGATCGTCGTATCGAGTGCGATCGTGATGCCGCTCTCCTGCGCGATGCAGACGTTGTCGACGGGCTTGGTATTGACTGTGAACAGTGACGGCTCCAAACTATGCTGTC
This sequence comes from uncultured Eubacteriales bacterium, assembly GCA_964412285.1. Taxonomy (GTDB): domain Bacteria; phylum Bacillota; class Clostridia; order Monoglobales; family CAYZNM01; genus CAYZNM01. The sequence continues at coordinate 6,682 of CAYPOE010000004.1, forward strand.
CTATCGCGATGTTCTGCAGCGCATCATACTGCGTCATCGCGGCGCGGATCTCGTCTGCCGACAGCGCGGACAGCAACTCTTTGACTGCGTTGACTTCGCCCTTGAGTGCGCGTCCGGCCTCTTTGAAGTTGAGCGTGAGGTAGCGGTCGTAGAGTTCGCCCGTATCCGTGATCAGCTGCGTCTGCTTGATATTCAGCTCATCGTTGATGATGTCGCCGTAGTGTTTGAGGCTCTGCGCGACGATGTCGGCATGGTCGACAGCGGCGATGCGCATCAGCGACAGCGGCTGTCGTACCTTGAGTTGCTGCTCATTGCGCAGCTTGAGCGCGAGCGTGATCACTTCGCGCGCCTTGGCCGCGTAACGCAAGCTGTCCTCGTCGATGTTGCGCAGACTCGGGAAGTCGCCCAGATGTACCGACACAGCGGCGTTAGGCTCGTACGGGCGTACCATGTGTTGCCAGATATAGTCGGTCGCAAACGGGATGATCGGCGCCATGACCGTGAGGATGTCGCGAATCGCGTTGTAGAGCGCGACGTATGCGCCACGTTTATCCTCGCCTTGCCCGGATTTCCAGAAGCGGCGGCGATTGATACGAATATACCAGTTGGATACATCGTCGATGCACTGCTCGAACTGTGCGACGACTGCGGGCGTATCGAACGCCTCGTACGCAGCCTTGGCATCGCGGATGAATGCATTGATGCGGTTGCCCAGCCATACATCTGTGATGTCGAGATCCGACGCGGCAATCGGCGTGATGACATCAGGCTTCTCGATGTCGGCGTAGGTCATGAAGAATACGTAGCAGTTCCACAGACCCAGCATCTTGCGCTTGGCCTCGTCGCAGAGGTTATAGCCGAAGCGCACATCGCTCGTCATGTTCGCACCCGCGAACAGATAGCGAATCGTATCAGCGCCGACGCGGTCGGCAGCTTCGTCGAACTGGATCATATAGCCCGTCTTATTGAAGCGCGACCCATCCTCGGATACGACAGAGTTGTGCGCCATGACGTGCTCGTACGGTGCGCGGTCGAGCAGCGTCACACTCATGAACAGCATCGAGTAGAACCACAGGCGAATCTGCTCGCGCATCTCGACGACCCACTCGGCGGGGTAATATTTCTCCCACATCTCACGATTGTCGAAGTAGCCCAGTGTCGAGAACGGCACGATGCCCGCGTCGAGCCATACGTCGCCGACCTCGGGGATGCGCGATACCTCCGCGCCGCAGTCGCAGCGGATCGTAAACGCATCGATCCACGGGCGATGCAGATTGGGCAGCTCACCCGTCTTGACCGCGCGCTTCTCGAGTTCCTCGCGCGATTCGATGACGGTCAATTTGCCGCAGTGTTCGCACGGATAGAAGGGGAGGGGGAGTCCGTAGAAGCGCTTACGGCTGATGTTCCAGTCGCCCATGTTCTCGAGCCAGTCACTCATGCGCTTGCCGAGGTAAGCGGGCGTCCACTTGACTGTGTCGACGGCGGCGAGCAGTCGGGCTTTCAGTGGCTCGGTCTTGATATACCATTCGCGTACGAGTCTGAACAGCACCTCAGTCTTGCAACGCCAGCATACGGGGTAGCTGTGCGTGTGCGCCTCGGTACGGTAGAGTTTGCCCGCCTTGTCGAGTTTATCGAAGATGATGTCGCGCGCTTCGGATGCACCCATGCCGACGAGGTCGCCGTACTCCGACGTGAACTTGCCGCCCTCGTCGACGGGACAGATCTCCTGCAAGTCGTAGCGCTTGCCCAGCTCGAAGTCTTCGGCGCCGCAGCCCGGCGCGATGTGTACGACGCCCGAACCGTCGGTCGCGGCGACGTCCTCCCAAGCGATGACCTTATGTGTGAAGTTTTGGATCGGCAGCTCGGGGAAACAGGTGTCGTAGGTCAGACCCACGAGTTCCGCGCCCTTGATCTGCTCAAGGATCTTTTTCTTGCCCGTGAGCAGGCCTAACCGTTCGCGACCCAGACACAGCGGTCGGGGACAGCCATCTGTCTCTACGATGACATAGTCGTTCTCGGGATTCACAGCCAATGCGACGTTGGCGGTCAATGTCCACGGCGTCGTCGTCCAGACGAGCATGTCGACGTCGCGCTCTTTGAGCGGCAGACGCACGTAGACCGACATGTGTGTGAGCTCTTTGTACGAGCCGCTCATTTCATGCTCGGACAGCGACGTACCGCAACGCGGACACCACGGCATGGCGCGGTGCGCTTTGTCGATGAGTCCCATCTCGTGGCACTTGTGCAGGAAGTGCCAGATGCCTTGGATGTTCAGGTCGGTATGCGTGTAGTACGAGTTGTCCCAATCCATCTGTTGTCCGAGGCGGATCGACTGCTCGGTGATACGCTTGCTGAACGTATCGACGCGCTCCATGCACTTGTGGACGAAGTTGTCCATGCCATACGCGAGGATGTCCTGCTTATCCTTGAAGCCGAGTGACTTCTCGACCTCGACCTCGACCCAGAGTCCCTGCGAGTCGAAGCCGTTGCGGTAGTGGCAACTATGCCCGGTCATGGTCTTGTAGCGGAGGAACGTATCTTTGATCGAACGTCCCCACGCGTGGTGAACGCCCATGGGATTGTTCGCGGTGATGGGGCCGTCGAGGTAACGGAACGGCGGCTTATCGGCGTTCTTTTGCTTGGTCTTGCCAAATATATCATTGGTGCGCCAATGCTCGAGCATGGCGTTGTCCAACGCAACAAAATCAGGTACGGTATCGTAAGTCTTCATTATAACCTTCCAAGATATCCTTCCAAATTATGATTTTTGTAAGAAGCCCGTCAGTGGCGAAGATGCGCGCGCAGACGCGATGCTGCCCAATCCAGCGAGGTACGCAGTACGTCCTGCGATGATTGCGTCGCGGAATGCGGCGGCCATATCAATCGGATGTGCTGACGTGGCGATCGCGGTATTGAGTAGGCACGCGGCCGCGCCGAGTTCCATCGCCGCGCACGCATCGGACGGCTTGCCGATCCCTGCGTCGACGATGATCGGCGCATCGACGGTGTCGAGCATGATGCGGATCATGTGTAGCGTCTGCAATCCTTTGTTGGAGCCAATGGGTGCGCCGAGCGGCATGACGGCCGCCGCGCCGCTTAGTACCATCTTACGCGCAGCCGTGGGATCGGGCAACATGTACGGTAGTACGATAAAGCCTTCGTCCGCCAATACTTTACACGCTTTGATCGTTTCCTCATTATCGGGCAACAGGTAGCGGCTATCGTTCATGATCTCGATCTTGACGAGTTGACCCAATCCTGCGCCGCGCGACAGTCGCGCGATGCGCACGGCTTCGTCGGCGTTGCGCGCGCCCGACGTATTGGGCAGTACATGCATACCCTTGGGGATGTGATTCAGGATGTTGTCAGCAGGATTGTCCATGTTGACGCGGCGCAGCGCAACGGTGATGACCTGTGCGCCCGACGCTTCGAGTATAGCGGGGATCTGTGCATCGTCGCCGAGCTTGCCGCTGCCGATCATGAGGCGCGAGGTCAACTCGACGGATTCGCCCGTGATGGGCGACGTCAAACGTAATGTGTCGTTCATCATCCTCTATTCTACTTTACATAATAATTTTTTATGGCAAACCCTCAACCGCCGCCCACGAATCGCAGCAGTTCGATCACAGCGCCCGCCGTGATGTAGGTCTTGGCATGTTGTTCGTTCTGGATGACCTGCTCATTGACCTCGGCGACGACGCTGCCTGTTGGCATACCGCGCGACAGGATGAGTTCCTGTATATTCGTATTGATGGGGATCGCCTCAGGATCGCCGTTGATGGTAACCTCGATGCGCTCGATGGGGACGCTGCCACGATACGCCGCTTCGTGTTCGAGTTGGAGGTCGCCCCACGATATACCTGCGTCGCAGACCTCGGCGCGCATGAATGCATCGATGTCAGTCAGCGACTCGTACCGCTTATCCTCGAACAGCAGGCGTGCGTCATACTGTCGTATGTCGCCGTCGTCGAAATAAACGCGCAACGTGAAGTTACGTTTTGGGAATACATAATTGATCTTCATGCTCAACCTCTAACCTCACCGTTGCCGCGTACGATGTATTTGTAGCTGCACAGCGCCGACAGTCCCATAGGGCCGCGCGCGTGGAGCTTTTGCGTCGATATACCGATCTCCGCGCCCAAACCGAACTCTGCACCGTCGGAGAAGCGCGTACTCGCGTTGACATACACGCACGCCGCGTCGATGCGCCGTGTGAAGTATTCAGCTGCCGCGTAGTCGCATGTGACGATGCACTCGCTATGCTTGGTGCCGTATGCGTTGATGTGTGATATAGCTGCGTCGATGTCGTCGACGACCTTGACTGAAATGATCAGCGCATTGTACTCCGTCGCATAGTCCTCGTCCGTCGCGGCGATGACGCCGTCGTACGCCATGCACGCCGTATCGCCACGCACTTCGACGCCGTAGCTCTGTAGCGCAGGAATGATCATGGGCAAGAACGCGTCGGCGACGTCTTTGTGAACCAGGAGCGACTCACACGCATTACAGACCGACGGGCGGCTGATTTTGGCGTTGACCACGATGTGGAGTGCGCTATCGAGTTTTGCGAATTGATCGACGTAGGTGTGACAGTTGCCTGTGCCCGTTTCGATTACAGGTACTTTGCTGTTTCGCGTCACGTGGTTAATCAATCCCGCACCGCCGCGCGGTATCAGTAGATCGACGGTGTCGCGCTGTTCCATCAGGATGTCCACGGTTTCACGCTGCGTATGCTCGATCAACGTGAACACACCGTCGGGCAGATTGAAGTTGGCGTCGTCTGTGAGGACGCCCTTCATCGCGGCGACGATGGCTTGATTGGAATGTATCGCTTCGCTGCCGCCGCGCAGGATCACCGCGCTACCCGCCTTAAAACACAGCGCGGTCACGTCGGCCGTAACGTTGGGGCGCGACTCGTAGATCACACCGATGACGCCCATGGGTACGCTGATGCGTGTGATATTGAGTCCATTGGGACGTGTACCGCCACCCTCGATGATACCGACGGGGTCGGGCAATGCGGCCACGTCGCGTATGCCCATCGCCATGAGCCTTATGCGATCCTCTGTGAGCAATAGTCTGTCCAGCTTGCTGTCAGGAATGCCCTTGTCGCGGCTATTCTGCATATCGATCGCGTTGGCAGTGAGTATGTCGTCGAGATGATCCATCAGCGCGTCGGCCATCATATCTAGCGCGATGTTCTTGTCGTACGAGTTCATCAAACCCAACGTCGCCGATGCGGCCTTGGCTTTGACGCATAGATCTGTTACATATTCGCGCAGTGCGTTATGTTCCATTATAATTCTCCTGTTTGCGTGAATACGCGTTCGACATGCGGTGCGACATATAGCGGATTGCACGTGATCTTGACCGCGTCGCCGACGTGTACATTGCCGTCGATGGCAACCATAATGTTGCACATGCATATGCGTCCGACGATGGGATACTGCCGATTGTTGATGGTCACGTACAATTTGCGCCGATACCGCAGCAGTGCGGCCTTGACGTCGCGCAATATGTCGGTGAACCGAAACGTATCGGATGAACGTTCGACCCACGCGCCATCGATGTAGCCGATGGGCACCACGGCGACCGTCATATCTGCCTTCGCCGTATAGCAGTTGCCGTAGCCGATGTTGTGACCCTTGGATAGCGTCGCGATGTGTCCGACATGCGACTCGAGGTGTCCGACGCGGCGCAACGGACTGCTGACCGTGACGCGTCCGAGCAGCGCGCTGCCGATGCGGACGGCGTCGCAGTGCATGTGCGGGTAGAGGATGAAGCCGTGCGACGACACGATGTGCCGCAGTCCGAGTGGCTGTCCGCCCTGCGACAGTTCGTCGCACATACGATGAAACAACGTGTATTGCTTATCCACGGTCTTGTTGATTGAGAACGCGTTGGACAAGTGCGTGAACGTGCCGAGCGGCGTAACGCCGTACATACTCAGCGTATTGCGCAACGCCTGCATCTCGTCGGCATGAAAGCCGTAGCGTCCGAAGCCTGTATCCAACTCGATGTGCAGCCTGTGGTACCCGCGCTCGAGCAGCGCGTTCAGCATAGCCATGCCGCCGACTGCCGCCGTGAGGCTGTGTTCGACGATGTTATCTGCCAGTGCGACGTCGGACTGCAACAGCAGTATATCGGCGTCAGGCAACGCTGTGCGCAGTTCGATTGCCTCGCGCAGATCGCACACGGCGAAGTCAGTCACGCCGTTGTTGTACAACAGCGTCGCGTACGGTACAGCGCCGAGACCGTAGCCGTTGCCCTTGACGACGGCGATGATACGCGCATCGGTCAGCGAACGGATCGTCTTGAGATTATAGAGTATATCGTCGGTATTGATGATGAGTTTATTCATTCAGTGTATTGCTTTCACAGTATATTGCTGTTTATTCATTCGAGGTATTGCTATTTCGAGATATTGCTATTCATCCATTCGAGATATTGCTATTCATCCATTCAGGGTATTGCTGGAGGTATTATCTGATGAAGTGTTGCTTGTATTCGCTGTATTGACCGCGCCGCGCCGTCTGACGCCGAGTTGCCGCAGCTTCATGAACGTCTTGATGGCTGTATTGAGCAGCGTCGCGTACGCGGGACGGTAGGTCTTTTCAAGTTCACCGACAAACTCGGTAAATTCGCCGCCGAAACCCTTCTTAAATCGGAACAAACCGTATAGTGGATTCTCAGGCGAAGTATCGCCCGACACGCCGCGGAAGTCATACACGCGGCAGCCGAGTTCGACCGCCCAGCGGATCATCGCCCACTGGAGCAGATAGTTGGGCATGACGTTGCGGTGCGCGTTGCTCGACGCGCCGTAGAGGTACCAGACCTTGTCGCCGTACGCAATGGCGATGGTGCCACCGATGAGCTGTCCGTTGTAATGCGCGAGGTAGAGGCGCAGGTGTTCGCCGAGTTCGTCGAACATCTTGGTGAAGTAGTCGGGCGTACGGATGATGAACCCGTCGCGATCGCCTGTTTCGCGCATGATGGCGTGGAACGCCTCGATATCGTCGCGCGTACCCAACGTGATGTGTACGCCCGAACGTTCGGCCAAACGGATGTTGTATCGCCACTTGGAGGCGAATCCGCCGAATACCTCGTCGGCCGTCTTGCCCTCGATGTGGAGGCGGAATACGTAGCGCGGCTGTATACCCTCGAAGTCCTTGCCCGTATCGTTGAGCTTGAATCCGAGGCTTTGCATCGATTCTGCGAATGCCGTATCACTCGACGGCACGTCGGGGTCGAGCTTGAACGCGTAGGCGTTGTATTTTTTGGCGATACGCTCTGCCTCATCCATCAACGCCTTGAGCGTATCGCGGTCGTGTACGTCGCAGACAGGGCCGCGCGGGCTGTACATCAATGCGCCACCGAGCGGCATCTTGCGTATGAGTATGCTCATGTACCCGCGTACATCGCCGTCGCGTTCGACGACCGCACGTTCGTGTATCCAGTTATCTTTCACACGCGCCCATGCGTCAGACTGCATAAAGTGACACTTGGGACTGCTCTTTATAAAATCCTCGTACATGGGTATGTTCCTTTTCTGTTTTAGTACCTCTGTTTTAGCGCTATTTTAATATGTAGATTATACCACAACTGCGCGTGTATATGCAAGTAGGGGCGCAACTTTCGCGCCCCTACTTTGTATGCCGTTTGTGGATTGCTCTACGAATTTATGAATTCATCACCAAACCCGTAGTGTTCGATGACATAATCTAAATCTTTATCGCCGCGACCGCTGCAATTGACGAGTACTGCGCCAACCTCGTTGCCCCTCGCCATTTTGATCGCGTGCGCAATCGCGTGGCTCGACTCGAGCGCGGGTATGATGCCCTCGTAGCGAGAGAGTAGGAAGAAGGCTTCCATCGCCTCTTTGTCCATGACCGAGGTGTACGTGACGCGGCCAATATCTTTCAGATACGCGTGTTCGGGGCCTACGCCCGGATAGTCGAGTCCACTTGCAATCGAGTAGACGGGCAACGGTTCGCCCGCATCGTCCTGTAGTAGATATGACGTGAAGCCGTGCAGCGTACCCTTGCTGCCGTACGTGAGCGTGGCGGCGTGGTCGCCGACCGCCGAACCCTTGCCCATGGGCTCTACGCCAATGAGTTGCACGTTGTCTTGCAAGAAGCCGTGGAACATGCCGATTGCGTTGCTGCCGCCGCCCACGCAAGCGACAACCGCGTCGGGTAAGATGCCCGTCATGCCGTAGAACTGCTCACGCGCCTCAATGCCAACGATGGACTGGAAGTCGCGCACCATCTGCGGGAACGGGTGCGGGCCTACGACTGAACCGATGCAGTAGATCGCATCCTTGTAGTCCTTCATGTACGCCATGAACGCCGAGTCGACTGCCTCTTTGAGCGTTTGGAGTCCGAATGTCACAGGTATGACTTTGGCGCCGAGGATCTTCATGCGCGCGACGTTGGGCGCTTGCTTCTCGATGTCGACCTGTCCCATGTGGATCTCGCACTCTAAGCCAAAGAACGCCGCCGCCGTGGCCAATGCCACGCCGTGCTGACCCGCGCCCGTCTCGGCGATGAGCTTCTTCTTGCCCATGGCCTTGGCCAACAGACCTTCGCCCATACAGTGGTTGAGTTTGTGCGCACCCGTATGATTCAGATCCTCGCGTTTGAGGTAGATCTGCGTGCTGCCGAGCTTGTTGGACAGGCGTTCGCAGTGGTATACGGGCGTGGGGCGACCTTGGAACTCCTTGCGGATGCGGCGGAGCTCGTTGATAAACTGCGACGAGTGGCAGATGCGCTGGTAGGTCTGCTGTATTTCCTCGAATGCGGGTACGAGTTCGGGCGGCAGCACTGCGCCGCCGTATTCGCCGAACATACCGCTGTTATCGGGGTAAGAACGTAAATACTCTGTCATGATCATGCTCCTATTCATGTGATTTTTGTGTGGTCGTTACAGAGGATGGATTACACGCAATATTCGGCACGCACGGGGCGCGCCCACATGAACAGTCTCCTGATCGCCGCGACGTCAGGTATACGCGTGAACATACGCCCATGCTTGCTGCCTACCGTCGCGTTCCTTCGTCGTCCTTGCATCATTATTTCTCCAGTGCCGCCAAACTGTCCTCGACTTTTTGCAGCATATCGCGATACATCGCGGCCTTTTGGCGCATGTCGTCGACGACCTTCTGCGGCGCTTTGTCAGTGAATCCTGTGTTGCCGAGTTTAGAGTCAGCCCGCTCAATCTCGCCGACCAATCGTGTACGTTCTTTCGTCAGACGCGCACGCTCGGCCTCGACGTCGAACAGCTGCGAACGCGGGATGAATACGCGCGCGTTGTTGACGACGATGGTCGCGTACTCGCCATCGGGCGTATCGTCCTCGCCGTGTACGGTGAGCGTCTGTGCGTACGCCAATCGCTGTATGAATCCCTCGCAGGAAGCGAACTCGTTGACATAAGGCGTCGCAATGGCGACGTCCGTCTTAACCGACGGCACGACGTTGTGTTCGGCACGCGTGTTGCGTACGGCGCGGATGGCGTCCTGTACCGTGTTGATAACGGTGACGGCGTTGTCGTCGATGGGCAACGGCGTATCCCACGGCGCGATGATGAGCGGGGTGGTTGTGTTCAGGGAACCGTAGATCTCCTCGGAGATGAACGGCATAATCGGGTGCAGCAGCTTGCAGATGCGCGACAGCAGGTATACGAGCACCTGTCCCGCGTTGGGATCATTTGCCATGCGCGGCTTGACGATCTCGATATACCAGTCGCAGAAGTCGTCCCAGATGAAACTGTAGAGATTCTCCGCCGCGTAGTTGAACTCGTACCGCTCAAGGTTGCCCGTAATGGCACGGAGTGCCTCACTGTATCGCGCGAGGATCCACTTGTCTTCGAGACGCAGCTCTTGGGGCAATACATCGGGATTCAGCGTAGCGATGTCGGGTACGTTCATCATGACGAAGCGCGACGCATTCCAGATCTTGTTGCAGAAGTTGCGCGCAGATTCGACGCGTGGGATCTGGAATCGCATGTCGCTGCCCGGCGTGTTGCCGCTGACCAACATGAAGCGCAGTGCGTCTGCGCCGTATGCGTCGATCATCTCGACGGGATCGATGCCGTTGCCGAGCGACTTTTCCATCTTGCGGCCGATGTCGTCGCGTACCAACCCTGTGATGACGACGTCGCTGTATGGGATGTGACCGTCGAGTTCCAATCCAGAGAAGATCATGCGTACGACCCAGAGCGAGATGATCTCGTATGCAGTGACGAGCGTTGTCGTCGGGTAATAGTAGTTGAAATGCTCCTCGTCCGTGCGCCAGCCCAATGTGACGAGTGGCCACAGCGCCGAACTGAACCACGTATCCAAAACGTCCTCGTCCTGTACGACGGTACCGCCGCAGTCGGGACAAGCGGTCAGATCCGTCATGCTGACGTGCGTCTTGCCGCATTGCTCGCAGTAGAACGCAGGGATGCGATGTCCCCACCAGAGTTGGCGCGAGATGCACCAGTCGCGGATGTTCTCGAGCCAGTGCATGTAGACCTTGGTGTAGCGTTCGGGATAGAACTTGACCGTGCCGTCGGCGACGACGTCGACCGCGGGCTGCGACAGTTTCGACATATCGACGAACCATTGCAGCGACAGCAGCGGCTCGATGACCGTGCTGCAACGATAGCATTCGCCGCTGATGGATTCATAATCTTCGATCTTTTCTAATAGACCCAACGCGGTCAGGTCGTCGACGATGCGCTTGCGCGCTTCGTAGCGGTCGAGTCCTGCGTATGCGCCGCCGTTCTCGTTGATCGTCGCGTCCTCATTCATGATGTTGACGCGTTCGAGGTTATGGCGTTCGCCGACGTCGAAGTCGTTCGCGTCATGCGCGGGCGTCATCTTGACCGCGCCCGAACCGAATCCCATCTCGACGTAGTGATCCGCGATGATGGGGATCTCTTTGTTGACGAGCGGCAGTGTAAGCGTCTTGCCAATCATACCTGCGTAACGTTCGTCCTTGGGATTGACGGCAACGGCCGTGTCGCCGAGCATGGTTTCAGGACGCGTCGTCGTGATGACGACGTAGCCCGAGCCGTCGGTGAACGGGTAACGGATGTGCCACAGATGGCCGGGCTTGGGATCGTGATTGACCTCGGAGTCCGAAAGCGCGGTGCGGCACGACGGACACCAGTTGATGATGCGTTGTCCGCGATAGATTAAGCCTTTATTATAGTAATGAACAAACACATGTCGAACTGCGTCGACATACTTGTCTTCCATGGTGAAAGCGAGTCGCGACATGTCGCACGAGCAGCCGAGCAGTTTGAGCTGCTCAAGGATGCGGCCGCCGAACTTGTTGCGCCAATCCCATACGCGTTCTAAGAACTTCTCGCGTCCGAGATCGTGGCGTGTGATGCCCTCGGTCTCACGCAGTTCTTTTTCGACACGTACCTGCGTCGCGATACCCGCGTGGTCGGTACCCGGCTGCCAGAGCGTAGGCTCGCCGCGCATACGATGAAAGCGGATCAGTATGTCCTGTAGCGTATTGTTGAGGGCGTGGCCGCAATGCAACTGTCCCGTTACATTGGGCGGCGGCATCACAATGACATACGGCTTTACCCCCTCTTTGGGCGTAGATTTGAAGTAACCGCCGTCTTGCCACATTTCATAGATGCGCTGCGCTTGGCGCGATGGGTCGTATTGCTTTGGTAGCTCTGCCATATTGTTCTCCAAAATCATAACGGAATACTTGCTTTTGTATTATTTTATTATATCATATTTGTGTCTCCGCGTCAAATATTCCCTTCCCACAAAAAACATATACAAAATTCCTCAAAATAGTTGGATGAATCACAGCATTTCCCCTGTTATCAGACCACCGTAGTTATCAGACCACCGTAGTTATCAGACCACCGTATACAAAGCCATCAAACTCCAAGCCACAGACAACGCAGCAATGCTCTGCTCATACCCCTTAGGCGATACCTGCCCAATACCCCAATGCGAACGAGCCATAATGATAGAATAGAGCTCCTGCATAACCCCAGAATCGGGGGTTATGCACTCGGCAAAATCTGCAGAGGTTGGACTTCCTGCACAACCTTGAAGGATGGAGAACGGGGGTTGTACAGGAAGTCTAATGCTTGAATAGATCACTCCTCGTCTTGCAGCGCATCATACCCTTCCTCGCCCGTGCGTACTTTTATCACATTTTCCACGTCGTAGATAAACATCTTGCCATCGCCAATGTTGCCTGTATATAGGGCTTTTTTAACGGTATCGACGAGTAGAGACAAAGGGATTTTGCATATGACAATCTCTATTTTCACTTTGGGAAGCAGGTTGGTCTCTAACTGTACGCCACGGTAATATTCCTGCCTGCCCTTTTGCATTCCGCACCCCAATACCTGTGTGACCGTCATGCCTGTAATGCCAATTTGATCAAGTGCGGCTTTTACTGTTTCAAACTTACTTTGTTTCGTTACAATGACGACTTTGGTCATTTTAGCGCCCGGCTTTGAAGTTCCTACGACGGGGATTGCCTGTTGCATCGATACGGCATGGGGGCCTTCGGTCTGGGCATACGGCTTAAAGTCCGTGCCAATCGGTACAGGCATAAAATCAGCATAACTGCTCTCGAGTCCGTGCTCTTCGATGTCTAACCCGGCCAGTTCTTCCGAACGCGAAACACGCAGTCCGACGGTCTTTTTGATCACTATGAAAACAACCGTCATCGTCGCCGCGACCCATGCTATGACAGCCAATACACCCAACGTCTGCACGCCAAGGAAGCCGAATCCGCCGCCATATAACAACCCGCTGTCTAGCGCAAACACCCCCGTAAGTATTGTACCCACAGCGCCGCACATGCCGTGAACGCCAATTGCGCCAACGGGGTCGTCTATCTTTAATCCTTTCTCCACGAACTCGATACCGAACACGACGACAAAAGCGGCAATGAGTCCTATGAAAAATGCCCCGACCGGCGAAACCATATCGCAGCCGGCAGTGATTGCTACAAGTCCTGCGAGCGCTCCGTTAAGCGTCATAGAAACGTCGGGTTTTTTATAACGAAGCCATGTGATCATCATGACGACTGTCGCCGCCGTCGCCGCGGCGATATTGGTCGTCACAAAGATGTTGGATGCCGATACAATGGCGTCGTCGCCTGTCAGTGACAAAGTGGAGCAGCCGTTGAACCCAAACCAACAAAACCACAGAATGAATACACCCAATGCGCCGAGGGTTAAGCTGTGTCCGGGTATCGCTCGGACTTCGCCGTTTTTACCGTACTTCCCGACGCGGGGACCGAGTATCTTGGCGCCTACAAACGCAGCCACGCCGCCGACCATATGAACGGCGGTAGAACCCGCAAAATCATGAAAACCCAGTTGGGATAGCCAGCCCCCGCCCCCTATCCAATGCCCCGAAATGGGATAAATCACAGCGCTGATGATGAGGCTGTAGATCAGGTAGGACGAAAATTTCGTCCTCTCTGCCATTGCGCCCGAAACAATCGTGGCCGCCGTGGCGCAAAATACCGTCTGAAAGATCACAAACGCGCCGGATGGGAATGTGCTGCCGTAATCGCCTTGGATTAGAAAATCCAATCCTCCGACAAACCAACCGTTTCCGGCAAACATCAAACCAAAGCCGATCAACCAGAAAACCAATGTACCTACTGAAAAGTCCATCAGGTTTTTCATGATGATGTTCCCTGCATTTTTGGCTCTTGTAAATCCTGTTTCCACCATGGCAAATCCCGCCTGCATAAAGAATACAAGCGCAGCGCCTATCAAGACCCAAATCGTATCTGTTGCGATATACATAGAATTCCTCCAATCAAAAAGGCGTGTATTTTATCAAACCATTTGGGGATGGATTGACAAAACACACGCCGTTGTGCGTATTGTTTATTTAGTTTACGCTGTACAGCATCTCTGACTAAGTAGGCAGCGGCCAATGTTTTT
>CAYPOE010000005.1:0-20119 GCA_964412285.1 uncultured Eubacteriales bacterium
ATGGGATGCAAGTCGATGACAATTTATATGTGTCATTTTTGAAAGCAATAGTTGTCTCATACGAAGATTTTGACGGCAATACATGGGATAACCCTCTTGTTTTGGACTTTAAGAATTTGTATGAAGAAAAACGCCTATTAGATTGAGTGTTTACACAAGGAAAATAATCCCTTAACGCCCGAATAGTTTGTATTATTAGGAAATATGCTCCGTATATGCGCATTATCGGTATAATAACCGCAAATTACCCGTCTGTGAATATGCGAAGGTACACTTTGTCAACGATAAATGGCTTAATATACAGACAATGTGTTCTAATAGGGAGAAAACAAAAGCCTGTGTTGCCTTGTTTGTTGGTTTGCTCTAATGTGAGTATAGGGGGAAATTACATGGATGACATTCTAAAGCTGGCGATAAAAGAGAAAGGATTGTTACTAACTGATGAGCAAATAGCCCTTGTCGTTGAAAACTATTTGGCTAATTATGAGAGGCTGAAAGCAAGTGTATGGGATAGCACTTTTATACTAATGGAGAAGAACCCTCTCTCTTTCTCTATTGCGGATTTAATAACCTATGGTCATGCAAAAAAATATATATATGTTGTGTTGCAGAAAGATTTAGAGGTGATAGGTAGGTTCTTTGATAAGGTTTTTATTCAATATGAGAAAACTTTCCTCACAGAAAACAACAACAAAATCGCACTTATTACTTGCGTTTGTGCCAATAATGAAAGAAAAGAGAAATTGGCGCATTTGATATGGAATCATATAGAAAAGAACTGTATTAAGTGTGGTTATTACACGTTAGGGTGGGACGATACTGCCATCAAAGGCGAAAAAGATGTTAAGGATTTTTCTGTCAGCCTATACCGCCAGTTAGACACAGACCAAAAAATAAGACTTAGCAACAATTATTTTCGCAAGGACTTGCACAAAGCGTACCGTTCATCATGGGAAGCTAACATTGCAAGAATATTCAACTATTTGGGCATTTCTTTTGAATACGAAAAAGAGTTGTTTCAACTTGAGATAAATGGTGCGCATGATTGTTATACCCCCGACTTTTTCCTTGGTGGCAATATCATAGTTGAAGTAAAGGGGTTTTGGGATAATGAGAGCAAGAATAAGGTTAATCTATTTGTAGCGCAACACAAGGAGTATACCTTAATCCTTGTTGACGCTGATACTTATTATTCAATAGAACAACGCTTTAGCTCATTAATTCCAGAGTGGGAAGTGGGAGCTGTTAAAATATCTAACGAAGTGGTAAATGTTGTCGGCATTACGCAGGGAGAACGTCCCAAGAACTGTAAATCACTGCAAATTGGAGAGCATTTGTTTTTACAACGACGACCTGATAATCCATATGATTATAATGCCATTATGGTATTAAATGCTGATGGTGGAGAAATTGGCTACATACCGAGGGAATGGAGCTTAATATACGCTCAAAAAATAGATATGGGTATTCGGTATGATGTGGTTGTGGAGAGTATTGGAGCTAAGTTTATATCTGTCAAAATGAAGCGTTCAAATGTGGATGAGATTATTATTCCAGTTATTTTCAAAGGGGTGTTGCACCACGAGTAAGTGTTGTGGATAATGCTTTTCAAGCGGAGTTATACCTTGTTTTACCTTAGTATGCTATGTTGTGGTGATAATACCGAAAAGAAGCAAGGGTGTGGAAAGTAGCAAATACAAAGAGCTTATCAAAGAACTCTTGAAGCAGATTATTAACTCTAACCCCGATATGTCACCCACACAAAAGGAAACAAATAAGCAACTGGTGGATGTTAGTGCCATTGGAGCTGATTTCTTGGAGGAAATTATTGCTCCTTGCTTCAAGTAGGAAAGCGACAATAAATAGCCGTTCTCCACCTATTGAGCGGCACAGTGAAACACAACCGCTATGACGACTATTTGACGACTACTCCCACGTTTGACGACTACAAAACACACCACGATACAAGAAGCTCAACTCATAAAACCCGCTTAAACAAAAGGTTTTGAGAGTTTACAAAAAGCTACGAAAGCCAGTGAGGGGATTTCGACTCCCCCCGCCTCCACCAATGGGGTATTACAAGAACACCTACTACTTTATAGGCGGCTTTGCCGCAACGGTGTTCTTATGATGCCAAACAGAAAGAACGGTTATTTATAGCCGTTCTTTTTTGCATTGTATAAATAAGATGATCAAATGTGCCCAACAAAGAAATCTACCCACGGGTGATTTCTCAAAGATCGGGGATGTCTCTACGATGTCCAATAGTTCTTTATCACAAATCAACGTTACTCATCCGCCCATGCGATACACAAGCCCAATCAACCTCTCCTTTGATATAGTACACCCGCTCTGAAACCAATATGTCAATATGCCAATCATCGCTGACAGAATAAACTCAAGCGTGTAATCGAGTTCCAAGCTGTCCACCCCACTGGTACCCAATTGCGACATCAGCTTGCCTTTGATACTATTCTTTAGTTTGACAGCGAATGATGGATCGCCATTTACGCCAAGCAATACCGAATAGTATTTGCTGTTGGCGGAGTACATCTTGATAAAGCTATCGATGGGCAGCTCCTCCGAAAAACCAAACGGTGGCAACTCCTCTATATCTGGTATCAGACTGTTTTCTATCTGTTCCAGCACATCATACACATCAACAAAGTATTCGTAGAATGTACTGCGATTATAACCTGCCTTTTGGGCAATCTCACGCACGGTGATCTTCTCGATCCGCTTTGCGCAGTATAGCTCCCAGAATGCGTCCAGCAGATTCTGCCTTGTCTGCGCCGAATGTTCCTGATGCTTGTTCATCTGCCCTCCGTAATATCCGACATCGAGCGATACATTGTCGGTTGATTTATCGCCGTATCATTGTTACAATGATTATACAACACACTGTCGGATATTTCAACAGGAGGGCATTATGATTACGATTCTATGTTCGGGTTCAAGAGGCGATATTCAGCCATATATAGCGTTGGCACAGCAACTTATCAAGTTAGGCAAAGACGTTCGCATTACGGCAGGCGCCAGCTTTGAGGATTTCATTCGCGGATATGGCATAGACTTCTACCCCATTGCCGCGGATTTGGGTACCGTGGATATTGACCCGAAACTGCTCGATGATGCGCGTTCTTCGGACAATCCGCTCAAGATGATGTCGACCTTTCACAAGATGAAGAAGTACGCTACGCTGATGACAGAAGATATGGCCAATGCTTGCAAGGGCGGCGAGTGTATCATCTATCACCCGGGTTGCACCATCGGTTACTTTGTCGCGCAGCAACTCGGTATACCATCGGTATTGGCTTCTCCGTTTCCTATGCATAGCACGAGCGAGGTCGCTTCGGTGATTGCATACGGACGCTATAAGCTGCCGAATAGATGTACATACACATTGCTGCAAAGTATGTTGTGGACGGCGTCAAAGGTTGGCGTAGAGAATTATCTAAAGCAAAAGCAACGCTGTCCGTATGGGAACGTAGACAGCCGTCACCCTGCTGTAATCTCTTGCAGCAATTATGTATTCCCGCGTCCGAACGACTGGAGTCAGCATATCCATCAATACGGCTACTGGTTTGTAGAGGAAGGCGATGATGCTACGCCGCCGCAGGAGCTTACAGAGTTTCTCGATCATGGCGAGCCGCCTGTGTATCTGGGTTTTGGCTCTGTATTCCACGAAGCAGAGCAAGAACACTTTGTGCGTATAGTCAAACAAGCATTGCGTAGATGCGGTAAGCGCGGAATCATCTGCGGTATGGGCGATATAAAAGAATTACCCGACACTATATTGTCCATACAAAGCATACCCCACTCGTGGCTGTTTCCGCGCGTATCGGCAGTATGTCACCACGGCGGAGCAGGTACGACAGCTGCGGGATTCCGTGCGGGTGTGCCGAGTATCATCGTGCCCTTTTCTAACGACCAGTTCGCTTGGGCGCATAGGGCATACGACCTCGGCGTAGGGTCTAAACCCATTCCTAAGAAGAAGCTGACTGCGGATGCGCTTGCCGAAGCGATCACGTATGCGATGCAGTCGCAGGTTAAGGAGAAGGCGTCGGTGCTTGCACGGAATATTGCTCACGAGAACGGCGCGGCGGATTGTGCAAGGGTGGTGATGGAGTTGTGCAAATCTGCCCGTAGATTTTGAGTTACACGACTTTGCAATAACATCGTGACGTGAGCAGCCAAGCACTCCACTGCAACCATGGTTTCTTGATCAGGGACGGCAAGGGGGTGAGTCTCAACGCCGGAGCTGTCCCATGAGCATCGCGTAGAACCGCAGGTTGTGGATCGTGCCGAGCCGGATTGCAAGCGCGTCGTTCATCTGATAGAGGTGGCGCAGGTAGCCGACGCTGTAGTTGCGGCAAGTGTGACAGTCGCATACGGTACTGACGGGTACGTCGCGCATGGCGTGGCGGTCATCCATGATGTAGAGCATCGAGTAGAAGTCATCGTCCACGTGCAGCTCATGCGGGGTCTGCGCGTTGAACACGTAGAGCCGATGGTGCCGCGCCTCGCGCGTCGGGATCACGCAGTCGAACAGCGTATAGCCCATCTTGTGGCACGCTACGACCTCGTGCGGCTTGCCCACGCCCATCGCATACTTGACTGCGCCGTCGGGCATGAGGTCGGCCGTGTAGGCGAGCATATCGTAGAGCAGATTGCCGTCGGAGTCGAGCGGCCAACCGCCGTAGCCGTAGCCGTCGAGTCCCAACTCGGACAACCCTTCGGCGCAGCGAAGACGCAAGTCGCGATCCGCGCCGCCCTGTATAATACCAAAGAGCTTGCGATGCGTACGCTTGCCGTGGAGTTGGTCGAATACGGCGCGGCACTCCTTCGCCCAACGCAGCGACGTCTGGACCGAGCGCAGCTGCTCGTCGTACGGCGCGTCGGGGTGCGTGCAGAGGTCGAGGCAGGTCGATACGTCGCTGCCGATCGCGTGCTGCATCTCGATGCAGCGGCGCGGTGTGAATCGCAGCACGCCGCCGTCCTCCTGCCGCAGCACGAGTTCGTTCGGGCGGATCGTGCCGAACGACGGATTCTGCCGCAGCATGGAATAGGCTTGGTATCCGCCTGAGTCGGACAATACCATGCCGTCGTAGCGCATGAACGTGTGGATGCCACCGACGCGTTTGATGCCCTTGACGCCGAGTTTGTTGTAGAGGTGCAGCGTGTTGACGACGACGCCGCGTATGCCGGCCGCGTCGAGGTCGCGCGCGTCCGCGCCGCGTACGTAGCCGTACGTGGCGTCGGGCATGAACATGGGAAATTGCAATGTATCAATCATAGATGAGTGTGATGCGTATGCGAAGCAGGGTATTGCATTCCGCGTTGTGATGTGCTATACTGTATGTACGGTAGCCGATAGGGTTATTCCGTCTTTATACTTCTATATTACAAAATTACAACGGAAGCGAATCCCAGAGCTTGCTCGGCGTGGGTTATTCGCTTTTTTTATACCAACGATACAGGCTCTTTGCAACATCCACTACAACCTGTACGATCTGGAGTATCAGAAGGATACATTCCAACATGGCAACCTCCTTTCCCGCCGGACTTCGACGTTTTGGAGGACGAAACAACCCTACCACATAGCCTTCATGCATGGCTACCGCGTAGCGCGGTACGACATGTTCCGCGCTACATCAACAGTATACAACAACGATCTACATATTGCAAGTTACGTTTATATTACAAATATTGCGTTTATATGACAATCAGCTGTTTCGTGCTGTGCGACATCACACGATAGCCGTCGTCGGTCACGAGTACCATGTCCTCGATGCGTACGCCGCCCACGCCCTCGACGTATACGCCGGGTTCAATCGTAACGACCATGCCCGTGCGCAGGATCTCTTTGTCCGTCGAACGGAACGATAACTTGGGACTCTCGTGGATCTGCAACCCTACGCCGTGACCCAACCCGTGACCGAACAGTCGCTCGAGATCCCACTGTGTCAGCGCGCCGCGCGCGACGTAGTCGGGTTCGCGGCAGAGTACGCCGTCCTTGACGGCAGACAGCGACGCCTTCTGCGCGGCAAGTACCGCGTCGTACATCGTGCGGCACTGTTCGCCGAGCTGTCCGATCGCGAGCGTGCGCGTCATGTCGGAGCAGTAGCCGTCGACGACCGCGCCGAAGTCGAGCGTCAGCAGATCGCCCTCTTGTAGCCGATAGTCCGACGGCATACCGTGCGGCATCGCGGCATTCGCACCCGCGACTGCGATGATCGGGAACGACGCCTTCTGTGCGCCGTGG
This sequence comes from uncultured Eubacteriales bacterium, assembly GCA_964412285.1. Classification (GTDB taxonomy): domain Bacteria; phylum Bacillota; class Clostridia; order Monoglobales; family CAYZNM01; genus CAYZNM01. The sequence goes on from CAYPOE010000005.1 coordinate 6,266, forward strand.
TTGCGCATGTAGAACTCGAGTTCGAGCGCGATCTGTCGCTCTGTCATGCCCTTCTCGATGTAGCCGCAGATGTGCGTGAACGCCGCGTCGGCGATGTCGGCAGCCTGCTGCATGGCCGCGATCTCGGTCTCGTCCTTGATCATGCGCATCTCCTCGAGATACGCCGCGCCGTGTTTGAGTTCGATGTGCGGGAGTTCGCGTTTGAACCGCTCGTACGCGGCCACGCTGACGACGCTCTCCTCGAACGCGAGCGACTTCATGCCGAGCGAGCCGAGGATCGACAGCGGATTCGTCGCGTACTCGATGACCTCGAACTCCGGCGCGTCGCGCCCTGCCTCGACCGTGAAGCGGCAGTCGACGATGAGTACGGCGCGGTCGGCCGTGACGACGCAGTATCCGCCGCCTCCCTTGAAGCCGCTGATGTAGTGTTGGTTGTGCTGCGACGTGACGAGCATCGCATCGACGCCATCGCGCTTTAAGTATTCGCGTAATTTTTGTACTCTCATAGGTTCTTCTCCTTGATAAATCTATCGATTGCCCTTTTAATTAAAGAAGTGGATCACCCCGAGCGACAGCGCGGTTACGAGAATGCCCGCGACGCATACGCCCGCCGCGATCACAGGCAGCGCGTGCTTGAGACGCATCCCGAGGAATGCCGCAACGAGTGAGCCCGTCCACGCGCCCGTACCCGGCAGCGGTACCGCGACGAGGATGAAGAGTCCGAGTCGCCCGTACTTGTGGATGAACGGCGCGTGCGCGTGGGTCTTGCGCTCGACGAACGCAACGGCGGTGCGCAGTACAGGGAATCGCTTGCAGAAGCTCATGACGTACCGCGCACAGAGCATGATGAGTGGCGTGGGCAGCAGGTTGCCGACGATGGCGACGACGAGTACCTCGAGCGCGGGGTAGCCGAACGCCAGTCCGAATGGGATCGCGCCGCGCAGCTCGGTCACGGGCAGCATGGACAACAGAAATACCTGCAACAGGTTCTTGAGTAAGGTCATAGGCTGTCTTTGGTCTGTTTGTTGAGGCTCGGTGCGGTGCGCAGCGACGATACGGTCAGAGTTTTAAGAATTTGCGCAATGGCTTGTACGTGAACAGTGTCACGGCCGAGCAGAGTGCGTAGTTGATCAGGTTGAACGGCAGGATCGCGGTCAACAGATAGCCGATCCGCGCGTCGTGCGTGATACCCGGCATGAACAGGGGCAAAAAGATAAAGTAGTTGCAGAGCAGCGCGACGGCGATGGCGACGACGACGCTGGCGATGAGCGATACAATCGCCGTCTTCCATGCGCGACGATAGTGATAGAGCAGCGTCGCAGGCAGCACGTACGACAGGCTGATCACGAGGCTCGCGAGTACGCCGATGATCCCCGTATGCGCGAACGACGACGGCGATGTGATGACGCCCTTGAGGAGTACGACGAGTGCGGCCATGAGCGGATTCAGTGCGAATCCCGCGTACAGCGCGGGTACCGTCGATATATCAAACGTGAGGAATGGTGCGGGTGGGAACGGGATGCGGATTAGGTATACCGCGACGGCCACGGCCGACAGCAGTCCCACGCGCGCGATGGTTTTGATGTTCATATCATGTGTCTTATACTGTGTTTGACGCGGTGTGTTTTTTGGTTCAAATGTGTTTACTGTGTGTGTTTGGATTTCGTGCGCCGTATGCGCCACTTGCGCTTGAGGTCGATCGCCTTCTTGGGGCAGAGTTCGTGACAGCAGAAGCAGCGGATGCAGTCGTTATATTGTATCACAGGCGTGTTGCCGTTGACAACAATGGTCTTGGCCGGACAGTTGTCGCGGCAGACCATGCAGCTCACGCACTTGCGATGATCGATCACGGGATAGATCGGACGCAGATTGAGCAGCGGCGCGTTGGACATGATCCCGCCGCCCGACGGCTTCTTAAAGTCGACGCGGTATGCGTCGGGATCGCCGACGATCTCGAGTGCGTGTACATCGTCAGGCAGCAGCCCGCGCCGTTTGGCGAGCAGCAGCGTCGGTACCTCACGGTACTTAAAGCCCACGATGTGACACGCGACCATATCGAGTTCATGCGCGTCATCTGCCCCGATCAGCAAGCCTACGCCCTTCGGGGTACCGCCCGACGGCCCGTCGCCCTCCATGCCCACGACGGCGTCCATGATCGTGAACGCGGGCTTGACATACTCGTAGAGGTCGACGAGCAGGTCACAAAACGCCATGGTGTCAGGGTATCGCATGTGCAGCGCGGCCTTGGTGAGTCCGGGTACCACGCCGAACAGGTTCTTGACGCCGCCCGTGAACCGCGCCAGCGCGTGCGTCTTGCACTTGCAGAGGTTGATCACGAGATCGGCCCGGAGGATCGGCTCGATTACGTCGACCGCGCGGCCGCCGACTTGCACGCTCTGGTGCGTCGTATTCAGATTGCAGACCGCGCCCGCGCTGTCGGCGACGGCCTTCATGCCCGTCTCCTGATAGAGCCGTTCAAGGATGCGCGGCGTGTACGGCCCGCCCGGCGAATCGGCAATGATCGCCGCCGCGCCGCGCTGTACGACGTATGTGGCCACGGCCTCGACGAGCGACGGATGCGTCGTCGTCTGCGCGTCGGGCTTGGCGCGCATGAGCAGGTTGGGTTTGATGACGACGCGCATCCCGGGGCGGATCGCGTTGTTCATGCCGAGCGTCGTCGCCATGCGCTCGAACGCACCGGCGACGTTGGTCTTGTCGTAGTCTCTGCATTCGGATAAGATGACCATACTATCCTCACTTTACACGCATCAGCGCGATATAGAATCCATCGGTATCGTCGATATGTGGCATGTACTGCCGCTCGTGCAGCAGCTCTACATCGGCGCGCGCGACGACGTCGGCGATGAGTCGCTCGTTCTCGAGTGGACTCACCGTACACGTCGAGTAGATCACAATGCCGCCGGATTTCGCATAAAGCAGCGCGTGATCGAGTATGCCGCGCGCCTGCTTCGACAGCACGTCGACGTCGCGGCGGTCGCGGCTCCACTTGACGTCAGGGCGGCGGTGGATGATCCCGAGCGCACTGCACGGCACGTCGCAGAGTACGCAATCGAACATGCGCTCGAACGCCGCGTTGTACGCCGTCGCGTCGTTGACCGCGACGGCGATGTTGTCGAGCCGCAGCCGCCGCGCATGATCTGCAATCGATGCGCACTTGTCGTCACTCACGTCGCAAGCCGTGACCGTCGCGTGCGACAGTCGTTCGGCGACATGCGTGGTCTTGCCGCCCGGCGCGGCGCAGAGGTCAAGCACCGCCGCCGCATCGGCGGGTACCAGCGCGCCTACGTCGTACGACGGCGGATTCTGCGGCGTGATGAGGCCGTTCGCGTATGCCCCACTCGCGCCGAGGTCGCCGTGCGCGCCGAGCGTCAGCAGATCGCCGTATCGCACGGTCGCGACGATACCGTCGATTGCCAACGCCGCGATCGCACCGTCGACGTCGATCAACGTGCGGGTGACGCGCACCGTCGTGGGCATCACGCGCGGCTGCATGAGTGCGCGTGCGATGCCTTCGCCGTAGCTGTCGCGCCAATAGCCGTAGAGCCAGTCGGGGTACGACAGCCGCACCGCGACATTGTCGCACTGCGGCACACCGTCGCGCAAGCACCGACGCAGCAGCGCGTTGACGTAGCCGCTCGCGCCAACCTGTCCCGCAGATTTACATAATTCGACGGCCTCGTTGAGCACGGCATAGTCGGGCACGCGTTCGCAGTAGAGGAGCTGGTACAGCGCCATACGCAGCACATTGCTCACTGCGATCTGCTTGTTAGGCTTGGACGAGTAGACGGTTATGATATAATCTAAGTAGCGTTTGTGTTCGGTCACACCGTAGACCAACCGCGTACACAGCGCGACGTCGCTCGGGTTGCCGCGCAGACGCTTGAGCGCGTCCGACAGCGCGTCGTCGAGCTTGAGTTGTTTGGGTTTTTCCATCGCACCCAATGCCTTGAGCGCGGCTGTACGTGCATTATCCATGTAATATTTGCTCCATCACGGTCGCTATGCCGTTCGCATCCATGCCGTAGTGCGCGAGTACGACATCGCGCTTGCCCTGCGGGATAAACCCCTCAGGCAGACAGAGTTGCCGCTTGGGTACCTGTATGTCGGCGAGCATATCGTAGAGGCCGCCGCGCGACGTATGTTCTTCGACGACGAGCAGCCGTCCCGTGCGCGATACGCTATCGTTGATCATACGCAGATCGAGCGGCTTGAGCGTACGCACGTCGACGACTTCGATTTCAGCGCAGTCGTCGCCGAATGTGTCAGCGGCCTGTAGTACGCGTCCTGTCATGCTGCCGTACGTGAGTACTGTGAGCGCAGTACCGCGCCGCAGCACGGCAGCCTCGCCGAACTCGAATGGGATGCCGTCGATGACGTTGGCATACGCGCCGTCGATGTGCTTGGGATAGCGCAACGCAATCGGCGCTTTGTTCACAGTGACCGCGTAGCGCAGCATATCGCGCAGCTGCGTCGGCGTACTCGGCGCGAGCAGCGACAGGTTGGGCATCGGACACAGCATGGCCACGTCGTAGAGTCCGTGATGCGTCTCGCCGTCCTCTCCGGACAGTCCGGCGCGATCGAGGCAGAGGGTTACGGGATAGTTGCCCATGCACACGTCGTGCAGGATGTGGTCGTACGCGCGCTGCATGAACGTCGAGTAGATCGCCGCAACAGGCAACATCCCACCCGCGGCCAACGCCGCCGCGAACGTCACGGCGTGTCCCTCGGCGATGCCCACGTCGAAAAAGCGGTCGGGATGCCGCGCCTTGAACCGCGATAGCCCCGTACCATCGGGCATAGCCGCCGTAATCGCCACGACGCGCTCATCGTCGCCGAGCGCCGTCACGGCATCGGCGAACGCGTCGGTCATGTTGCTGCAACCGTTGCCGAGGGACTGTCCCGTCGCGACGTTGAACGGCGCGACGGAGTGGAAGCGGTGCGGTTCCCGCTCGGCGGGCGGATAGCCCTTGCCCTTGGTGGTGCAGACGTGCAGCAGCACGGGCGCGTTGATGCGTTTGGCACGATGCAGCGCGTCGATGAGTGCGGCGATGTCGTGACCGTCGACCGGCCCCATGTAGACGAGTCCGAGATCCTCGAACCAGCCGCCGTTCGGCGTGACCACACGCTGCGTACCGTCTGCCCAATTGGGCAGCAACACGTCTTTGACGCCCGCCTTGACGCGGTGGATCCCACGCACGAGGCGCGTGCCAAGCAGCGGGATCTCGCCGAGTGCGCCCTTGACGCTCCGTTTGGCGGCGCGGTAGAACGGCGCGGTACGGATGTCATCGAGATAGCCCGCGATGGCGCCGACGTTGGGCGAGATGCTCATCTCGTTGTCGTTGAGCACGATGATGAGGTTGCCGCGCGTATGCGGCGCGTTGTTGAGCGCCTCGTAGGCAAGTCCGCCCGTGAGTGCGCCGTCGCCGATCACCGCGACGACCGTCGCGTCACCGCCATTGAGGTCTCGCGCGACGGCATATCCGAGCGCCGCCGACACCGACGTACTCGAGTGACCCGTGTCGAACGCATCGTGTGTACTCTCCTGCGTGCGCGAGAACCCACTCACGCCGCCCCACTGTCGCAATTCACGCAGCGACCGCCCCGTGAGCAGCTTGTGCGCGTAACAGGTATGCCCGACGTCCCAGATGAGCTTGTCGCGCGGCGTATCGAGTACGCGGTGCAGCGCGACGGTGAGTTCGACGACGCCAAGGTTGGACGCGAGGTGTCCGCCGTTGTTGCTCACGGCCTTGATGATGCGTGTGCGCAGCCGCTGTGCGATGCGGTGCAGACCGCGCATGTCGCTATGTTTAATCTGCTGTATATTCATGTAAAACGTATGAGTAAGCCGCTACCCGAACAGGCAGCGGCGTAACAGTTGTCAGTTCAAAGGATGGAGCCGTCGGCGATTAAAACTTGCGGAAGCGTTCGTACCGCAGGTCGAGCAGCGCGTCGGTCGGACGTTCGCACAGCGCGGCGACGCGGCCCTTGAGCAGCGCGTGCAGCGCGTCGCATACGGCCTCGGGCGCTTTGTGCGCAGGGACGGGTTCGGGTACGATGCCGTCGATGATGTGGAGTGACAGCAGGTCGTCGGCCGTGATCTTCATGACCTCGGACGCGGCGGCAGCCTTGCCGCTGTCCTTCCAGAGGATCGACGCGAAGCCCTCGGGCGACAGCACCGAGTACGTCGCGTACTCGAGCATATACACCTCGTCGGCGACCGCGATGCCGAGTGCGCCGCCGCTGCCGCCTTCGCTGAGTACGACGGCGACGATGGGTACGGTCAGCGAAAACATCCGGCGCAGGTTGCGCGCGATGGCTTCACCCTGTCCGCGCTCCTCGGCCTCGATGCCGCAGGCCGCGCCCGGCGTGTCGACGAGACACACGATGGGTCGCCCGAATCGTTCGGCGAGTTCCATCTGTCGGAGTGCCTTGCGGTAACCCTCGGGATTGGCGTTGCCGAAGCGGCGGTACATCTTGTCCTGTAGACCCATGCCCTTCTCCTGCGCGATGACGGTCACGGCGCGCCCGTCGAGCCGTGCGATGCCCGCGATGAGCGCGGGGTCGTCGCCGAACGCCCTGTCGCCGCGCAGTTCGACAAAGTCGGTAAAGATGCGTTCAATATAGTACGACGCGGTCGGGCGATTGGGTTCGCGCGACAGCGTAACAATGTCCCATGCGTTCATATAATCGTCTAATCGTCAGTCAATGCGTCTATGCGTGTAAGCGGAGGATCTTGGCGACGGTTTCCGGCACATGTCGGCGCGAGGCGACGACGTCGACGAAGCCGTGATCCTGTTGGAAGTCGGCGGTCTGGAAGCCCTCGGGTAAGCGTTGGCGGATCGTCTGCTCGATCACGCGTTTGCCCGCGAAGCCGATCGTCGCGCCGCGTTCGGCAATCGTATAATCGCCGAGCATCGCGAAGCTCGCGGTCACGCCTCCCGTCGTAGGGTCGGTGAGTACGACGATGTAGGGCAGTTTCGCGGCGGCGAGTTTGCCGAGTGCGCCGCTGACCTTGGCCATCTGCATCAGCGACACCAAGCCCTCCTGCATTCGCGCGCCGCCCGAACAGGTGAATGCAACGAGCGGCATACGGTGTGCAATCGCGTACTCGATCGCGTAGACCATGCGTTCGCCGACGTCCGCGCCCATGGATCCCATCATGAAGTGGCTGTCCATGACGCAGATCACGCACGATGCGCCGTCGATCTTGCAGGTACCCGCAACGACGCCCTCGTCGGTCATGCCGCGGATGCCCGCCTTGCGTTTCTCGTTGTAACCCTCGAACCGCAACGGGTTGGCGTAGACCGGCATGTGTTGCAGCGGCGTGTACGTGTGCGCGTCGCAGGTATACTTGATGCGTTCGGCGGCCGTGAGTCGGAAGTAGTGGCCGCACTCGTAGCAGACGCGGAGGTTATCGTTCAGCTCCGCGATGAGCAGCATCTTCTTGCAGTGCGGACACAGCGTCCACGTGTTGTCGGGTACGTTGCGGCGGTTGGCGGCCGGTTCCATATTGACCGTGGCGAAATGCCGCTTCTTTTTGAATACGTCGATGATTGGCATATAATTCTATTTCGATCCACCCAACCCCTGTAGGGGCGGGGTTTCCCCGCCCGTGGCACACATCATACGTTGCGGGCAGGGAGACCCCGCCCCTACGTTATTGCGCATCATTGCGCATCATTGTGCATTGAGGGGTGTTGTGTTGAGCCAGCGTGTGTGTATGTCGTTGCGCACGTAATCCTCGTGTGCGAGGATGCGCAGATGATAGTCGATGTTGGTGTCCACGCCCTCGATCGTGAGATCCTCGAGCGCGACGCGCATCTTGGCAATCGCCTCGTCGCGCGTATCGGCGCGGACAATGACCTTGCCGATCATGCTGTCGTAGTGCGGCGGCAGCTTGTATCCCTCGTAGATGTGCGTGTCCATGCGTACGCCGAAGCCGCCGGGGATCAGCACCGCGTCGATCGTACCCATGCTCGGCATGAAGTTCTTATCGGGATTCTCCGCGTTGATGCGGCACTCGATGCTGTGTCCGGACAACACAACGTCGTCCTGCCCGAACCAGAGCGGTTCACCCGCCGCGATGCGCAACTGCGCCTTGACCACGTCGATGCCCGTGACCTCTTCGGTGACGGGATGTTCGACCTGCACGCGTGTGTTCATCTCGATGAAGTAGAAGTCTCTGCCATCGTAGAGGAACTCGACCGTGCCCGCGTTGCGGTAGCCGACGGCCTTCGCCGCTTCAACCGCGGCCTGTCCCATTGCTTTGCGCACGTCGTCCGGCAGAATCACGGCAGGGGCTTCCTCGACGACCTTCTGGTTGCGGCGCTGCAAGCTGCAATCGCGTTCGCCGAGGTGTACGACGTTGCCGTGGTGGTCGGCGAGGATCTGGAACTCGATGTGGCGCGTCTGGGGCAGATACTTCTCGATGTAGACGTTGTCATTGCCGAACGCGGCCTTGGCCTCGGTACGCGCCGACGTGTACGCATCGTGGAGATCGCCCTCGCGCTCGACGATGCGGATGCCGCGACCGCCGCCGCCCGCGACTGCCTTGACCATGAGCGGATAGCCCGTCAGTGCGGCGACCGACAGCGCGTCCTCGTACGTAGGCAACGCGTCGCTGCCGGGTACGATGGGTACGCCATGCGCGGCCATGGTCTGGCGCGCGCGCTCCTTGTTGCCCATGAGCGCGATTTGCGTATGCGACGGGCCGATATAGGTGATGCCGCATTTGTCGCAGAGTGCGGCGAAGGTCTCGTTCTCGGCGAGGAAGCCGTAGCCCGGGTGGATCGCATCCGCGCCCGCGTAGAGTGCGGCGGCGAGGATCGCCTGCATGTTGAGGTAGGAATCCTTGGCGGCGGGCGGCCCTACGCACACGGCCTTGTCCGCCATGAGTACGTGCAGACTATCCGCGTCGGCCGTCGAGTAGACGGCGACGGTCGAGAGTCCGAGTTCGCGACAGGCGCGTATGATGCGTACGGCGATTTCGCCGCGGTTGGCGATGAGGATCTTGTTCATATATCAATATAGAAAGGGTCGTCGGGATTTAGGCGGGTTTGTCCGTCAGTGCGAACAGGAGTTCGCACTCGCACGCGACGGTGCCGTCGACGGTCGCGACGGCGCTACCCTTGCCGATCCGACCGCGTGAACGCGTGATCTCCACCGTGAGCGTCAACGTGACGCCCGGGGTTACAGGCGCGCGGAAGCGCGCGACGTCGATGCCCGCGAACATCGCTAACTTGCCTTGGTGTTCGGGCATGGACAGGATCGCGACGGCGCCGGTCTGCGCCAACGCCTCGACAATGAGTACGCCGGGCATGACGGAATGGCCGGGGAAGTGTCCGGCGCACCAGAACGCGTCCTCGCGCACGTGCGAGACTGCGACGCAGCGAACGCCGCTCTCGAGTTCGTGTACCTCGTCGATGAGCAGGAACGGGTCGCGATGCGGGATGATCTGCTTGATGCCTTCTTTATCGATCATGTCGGTCATCCCCTGTTATATCAGTTTCATGAGCGGCTGGCCGTACTCGACCATATCGCCGTCGCCCACGCAGATCTCGGCAATGGTACCCGCTACAGTCGATTCGACGTTGTTGATGAGTTTCATCGCCTCGATGCCGCAGACAACTTGTCCGACTGTCACGGCATCGCCGACTTGCAGCGGCTCGCGGTTCATGGATTGCAGACTGTGGAATACGCCGACGATGGGCGCGGTGACGTCCTTGGTCGGCAGCGCGGCGGGTTCGGATGCGGGCGGCGCGGCGGGCGCGGCTACGGCAACCGCGGGCGCGGATGCTGCGACTTGTGTCGCCGCGACAGGCGGCAAGTCGCCGCCGATGCGCAGTCGGGCTTTGAGTCCCGCGACTTCAACCTCGGCTTCGGATAATCCGTACTGCCGCATGACCTCGGCCAATTCTTGAATCATCTGGATGTTCATATGCATTTTTATTTATTTATATCTGCCCAAGAGCAGAGACGCGTTGTGTCCGCCAAAGCCCATCGAGTTGGAGATTGCATAGTCGACGGCGGCTTCGCGCGGCGTGTTGGGTACGTAGTCTAAGTCACATTCGGGGTCGGGTACCGACAGCCCGAGCGTCGCGGGTACAAATCCATGATGGATCGCAAGTAGGCACACGATGGCCTCGAACGATCCCGCCGCGCCGAGCATGTGACCCGTCGCCGACTTGGTCGAACTGATCGGGATCGCGCAATCGTCGCCGAACACGGACTTCACAGCCTTGGTCTCGCAGACGTCGTTGGGCGGCGTACCTGTACCGTGCGCATTGATGTAGCCGACTTGCGACGGCGCAATCCCGCCCATCGCGATGGCGTTGCGCATCGCGCGCGCGATGCCGTCGCCGTCGGGATCGGGTGCGGTGATGTGGTACGCATCGCAGGTCGCGCCGTAGCCGAGGATCTCACCGTAGATCTTGGCCCCGCGCGCGGTCGCGTGCTCGAGCGTCTCGAGGATCAAGCAACCCGCGCCCTCGCCGATGACAAAGCCGTCGCGCTCGAGATCGAACGGGGTCGAACTGCGCATCGGATCGGTGCGCGTGGACATGGCCTTCATGTTGTCGAAGCCCGCGAGTGCAAGCAGCGTGATCGGCGCTTCGGCCGAACCTGCAATGATCGCATCGCACTCACCCGTGCGCAGCACGCGGAACGCCTCGCCGATCGCATTGGCGCCCGTCGCACAGGCCGTCGAGATCGACATGTTGATGGCCTTCGCGCCGTACTCGATCGCAATCACGCCCGCCGCGATGTCGGTGATGATCATGGGTACGAGGAACGGCGATACGCGTCCCATGCCCTTTTCGACGAGCTTGGTATGTTCGTCCTCGATCGTCTGCATACCGCCGATGCCCGAGCCGTAGATCACGCCGAGCCGTTCGCCGTCGATGTTATCGGCGTTCAGGCCGCTGTCTTGATATGCGTCCCGCGCCGACGCGAACGCATACTGGCAGAACAGATCCATGCGCCGCGCCTCTTTCTTGGACATGTACCGCGTCGGGTCGAAGTCCTTGACCATGCCCGCGACCTTGACGTCGCAGCCTGAAACGTCGACGCGCGTATTCTGACCGATGCCGCATACGCCTTGACGCAGCGACAATCGAATGTCGTCAATGGTATTGCCGATGGGCGACATCGCGCCCATGCCGGTTACTACTACTCTGTGCATTGTATGTCACCTAAGGAAACAGTTTTCAGTTCAGAGGCCATAGGCCCTGTATGTTACGCCTATATAACTGCTATATAATAAACAACGCTTATCTTCTAAAACTATATAAACAGTCCGCCGTCTACGACGACGACCTGTCCCGTTACATACTGTGCGCTCGCGAGCCAAAGGATGCAGTCCGCGACGTCGGATGCGTGACCCGTACGGCCGAGCGGGATCGCGGCCACGATCTTGTCGCGGATCTCGGGCGAGAGTGCGCCCGTCATGTCGGTGTCGATGTAGCCGGGCGCGATGGCGTTGACGCGCACATTGCGCGAAGCCAACTCCTTGGCGCACGATTTGGTCAGTCCAACCAGCCCCGCCTTGCTCGCCGCGTAGGCGTGCTGTCCCGCGTTGCCGTGCAGCCCAATCACCGACGATACGTTGATGATGCAGCCCGACCGCGCCTTCTGCATGTGACGCGATACGGCCTTGGTGCAGAGGAACGCGCCCTTGAGGTTGACGTCGAGCACGTTGTCGAAGTCAGACTCCTTGGTGCGCATGAGCAGCGCGTCGATCGAGATCCCCGCGTTGTTGACGAGCAGATCGACGCCGCCGAAGCGTTCGACGACGGCGCCGACAAAACCGTCGACCTGTTCGGCGACGCCCACGTCGCACTGCGCGGCAAACGCCTGCACGCCGTAGCGCGCGGCATTCTCGCGCACGAGTTCGGCCGCAGACGCGTTGCTATTGTAAGTGAACGCAACGTCATAGCCGTGTTTGGCGAGCGATTCTACGATCGCCGCGCCGATGCCGCGGCTGCCGCCTGTCACGATGGCTGTCATACTCATACCTCCAACAGCAGGCCGCCCGACGTGTAGCCGCCGCCGAACGCGACGAGCACGAGCTTGTCGCCTATGTTGAGGCTACACTGGTTGAATACCTCGTGCAGCGCGATGATGATCGACGCGCACGACGTATTGCCATAGCGGTCGATGTTGATATAGAAGCGCTCGAGTCCGAGTTTGAGCTTTTGCGCCGCGTACTTGATGATGCGCGCGTTGGCCTGATGCGGCACGAACATCTTGATATCCTCGACCGTGAGCGCCGCCTTGGCCAGCAAGTCGTCGACGAGCGCGCAGATCGCCGCCGTCGCGAAACGATAGACGGGTTTGCCCTGCATGGACGCGACGTTGCGACCGATGACCTTGTCGCGGTAGAGATACGGCCGCGTCGTGTTGGACAGGCGGATGCCGTCCTCTTTATCGAGTACGTTGCGCAACGTGTAGTGTGTGATGCTGTGCCCCATGTCTGCCGATACGACGCACGCGCCCGCGCCGTCGCCGAACAGCACGCAGGTGCGACGATCCGTCCAGTCTGTGAAGCCCGACAGCCGCTCGGTGCCGATGCAGAGTACGTGCTTGTAGTCGCCCGACTTGATCATGTTGTAGGCCGTCGTCAGTGCGTAGACAAAACCCGTACACGCGGCATTGACGTCGTAGCCCGGCGTACCCGCCATCCCCAGCGCGTCGGCGACGTGACACGCGGCGTTGGGGATGAGTGCCTCGGCGCTGAACGTCGCTACCAATATAAAGTCGATGTCCGACGGCGACAGTCCTGCGTCGGCGATTGCGCCACGCGCCGCGTCGACCGCCATAGACGTGGCAGTCTCGGACGTCGCGATGCGCCGCTCGCTGATGCCCGTCCTGCTCATGATCCATTCATCCGACGTCTCGACGATGCGTGACATGTCGTCATTTGTAACCACTGTCTCGGGCAGCGCGATGCCCGTACCGCTGATACCTATCCGCACGTTTGTTACCTCACTATGACCCGCGCGAGATCTGCGATCCCGCGTCGGATATTGCAGCCGCGCGCATCGAGCTTGTCCGCGCGCGGCGGTCGTTAAAGTCTATTATCTTTATTATACTATAGGCGCAGGGGTTATGTCAAATGTATTCTGGTAGTTTATTCCATAACGAACGATGTGCGGCAGATATGCGCCGCAATTTGGAAAATTTATGTAACCTAAGTGTAACGGGCAACCGTTATACTGGATATATATACACCACGCCGCTATGGGCGGCATCATTTTTCAAACAAGGAGGCGATGCAACGGGCAGATTGACTGCACGATTCGTTTAACCACGTTGTACGAGAACAACGCGGCTGAAAACGGGGAACCCCAACCCCAGAATAAAAGAGGCAAATCTTATTCTTCATAAATAAAGGGGACAGTTTCACCATGAAACAAAAGATTTTAGCCATATGCTTGACGTTGGCCATGATGGTCACGCTCTTCTCGACAGGCGTCGCAGGCGCCAAAGCCCCCGTTGACAGCGTACAGTGGTACGGTGCGCCGGACATCGCAGTCGCACAGCAGATTCCGTACGGCCCGTCGGCGCGCACCAATGCTTCGGGCGACAAGATCACATCGAACGCGCATAGCACCGACGTCGGCGGCATGTACTTCCGTTGGGCCGACAAACAGAACCAGGATACCTACCTCAAGGTAGAGGCCTCCGTCTTTGCCGAGTGGGAAAATTTCACACTCACGGCCAAGACGACCAACAGCTACTATGATTTCGTCATAGCCCCTTACGAGGGTCAAACGCTGACGGATGACGGCTGCTATGCATTCTATCTGCCGCGCATCATTGAAAAGGGGAAGAAGG
>CAYPOE010000006.1:0-19949 GCA_964412285.1 uncultured Eubacteriales bacterium
CGAACACGACTTCACCCTACTGCTGCAACTGCTCGGCATCCTGTCTGCGGTCACATTGGCGCGTTCGTGCCTACGTTATTTGCAGCAGAACCTGACCGAAACCGTATCGCAGGGCGTGTTGTTCGATGCGCGCACGCGCATGTATGAGAAGTTGCAGTCGCTCGATTTCGGCTACTTCGACAAGAACCGCACAGGCGACATCATGACCAAGATGACGCAGGATCTCGAACTGTTGCGCTACTGCCCCAATCTGTTCGTCTCGTGCGTCGACAACGTCATCGTATTCATCGCGGGTGTGGCCACGATGATCAGCATGGATTGGCGACTCGGGCTCTGCCAACTCGCGATCTTGCCGCTGTTCTTCTTGATCGAGAAGAAGTTCGCCGCAACCGTCCGCCCGACGTTCATGGCGATCCGCGAACAGTTCAGCAAACTCAACACCGTCGTGCAGGAGAACATCTCGGGCAACCGCGTGGTCAAGGCGTTCGCCAAAGAAGAGTACGAACTCAAGAAGTTCGCCGACGCCAATGACGCATACTACAGGGCCAACATCAACTCCGCGAAAGTTTGGCGCACGTTCCTGCCCATCATCATCGTGTCGGGTGGCCTCTTCACCGTCGTACTCTACCTCGTCGGCGGGCGGTTCGTCATTGACGGCAAGATGACCATGGGCGGCTTGGTCATGGCCAACAGCCTGCTTTGGATGATTTCAGGCCCTGTCAGCGCGAGCGGCTGGCTCATCAACGATTGGCAGCGCGTCATGGCCTCGATTAACAAGATTAAAGAGATGCTCGAGGAGCAGCCCGCCATCGTTACACCCGACAACGCCGTCGACAACGTGCGCATCACGGGCAAAGTCGAGTTCAAGAATGTCTACTTCCGTTACGATCGGCCGCCTACCCTTAAAAATATTTCGTTCACTGCGTACCCCGGGCAGACGATCGCAATCGTCGGCAAGTCGGGCAGCGGTAAGTCGACGCTGATCAACCTGATCTCACGCTTCTACGACGCGACGGCAGGGGAAGTGTTCATCGACGACGTGAACATCCGCGACATCGCGGTCAAACGCCTCCGCGAGGCCGTCGCAATCGCGCAGCAGGACATCTTCTTATTCAGCGACACCATCGAGGGCAACATCGCGTATGGCGTACCGTCCGCGACGATGGAGGACGTAGAACGCGTCGCCAAGATCGCCGATGCGCACGACTTTATTCTGCGTATGCCTGAGGGTTACGACACCATCGTCGGCGAACGCGGCGTCGGACTGTCGGGCGGTCAGAAGCAGCGCATCGCGCTCGCGCGCGCACTGCTGCGCAATCCGTCCATCCTGATCCTCGACGATACGACCTCGGCTGTCGACATGGAGACCGAACACGGCATCTTCACGACGCTGCGGCAGTACTACTCGAATCGCACGACGTTTATCATCGCACACCGCATCAGCTCTGTCAAAGACGCGAACCTGATCCTCGTACTCGACGACGGCGTCGTCATCGAACGCGGTACGCATGAGCAACTGCTCGCACAGCGCGGCAGTTACTACAACGTTTATGTAAACCAATATGGCGACTTCAATACGACCGAGGGCGGCAAGCCTTCGATACTTGATCGCGCCGATCAGCTTGAGGAGGTGACGGTATAATGGCACGCAACAAGTTTGACGTCGACGAAACACTCGAATCCTCATTTAATTCACGGATGGCGTGGCGACTGCTGCGCTACCTGTCGGTCTATCGCTTTGAAGTGCTGCTCACGCTGCTGATCATGATCGTGGGATCCGTCGCCAGCCTCGCAGGCCCGTATATTATGAAGGTCGCGATGGACACCTACATCGCGGTCGGCGACTACATGGGTCTGATCCTACTCGCGGGCGTCTACATCTTCACCCTCGCGATCAACGGACTCGCAATCAGCTTCAAGATCCGTATCATGTCGTATGTCGGGCAGGACGTCGTCTTCAACATTCGCACCGACATCTTCTCGCACTTGCAGAAGCTGCCGTTCACGTACTACGACAGCCGCCCGCACGGCAAGATCCTCGTGCGTGTAGTCAATTATGTCAACTCGCTCTCGGATCTGATGAGCAACGGTCTCATCAACATGTTCACTGACCTGTTCAACCTGATCATCATCATGGTGTACATGTGCGCGATCAACTGGCGCTTGGCCCTCTTCTCGCTGATCGGTATCCCCATACTCGTCGTATTCGTGTTCATCATCAAGCAGGCACACCGCCGCGCATGGCAGAACTACTCGAACAAGAACTCCAACCTCAACGCCTACATCCACGAGTCGATCTGCGGCATCAAGGTCACACAATCGTTCGGTCGCGAGGATGAGAACATGAACATCTTCCAGAACCTCTGCCACGACACGCGCAAGTATTTCATGCAGGCGCGCCG
This sequence comes from uncultured Eubacteriales bacterium, assembly GCA_964412285.1. GTDB lineage: Bacteria > Bacillota > Clostridia > Monoglobales > CAYZNM01 > CAYZNM01. Next base: position 2,403 of record CAYPOE010000006.1, read on the forward strand.
CATCGAGTGGACGATCTGGCCGTTCATCGAACTCATCAGCGTCATCACCGCGTGTACGATCTACATCGCGGGCATCTTCTACATCGGCGCGGACGTCGTGACGATTGGCGTACTCATCGCGTTCATCTCGTACAGCTGGAACTTCTGGCAACCCATCATCAACGTCTCGAACTTCTACAACGCGATCATCACGAATGCCGCCTACCTCGAACGCATCTTCGAGGTCATGGACGAACCCGTCGACATCAAGGATGCGCCCGACGCGCATACCATGCCCGACATCGTGGGCAACATCAAATTCCACGACGTGACGTTCGCGTATGAGAAGGGCAATCATATCCTCGAGCACGTGTCGTTCGACGTGAACGCAGGGGATACGATTGCACTCGTAGGCCCTACGGGTGCGGGTAAGACGACGGTCATCAACCTCGTATCGCGCTTCTATGACATACAGGGCGGCGTGATCTCGATCGACGGCAACGACATCAGCAAAGTCAAGCTCAACAGCTTGCGCAAGCAGATGGGCGTGATGCTGCAAGATACGTTCATCTTCAGCGGCACGATCATGGACAACATTCGTTACGGCAAGCTCGATGCAACTGATGAAGAAGTCATCGAGGCGGCGCTCGCGGTACAGGCGCACGGCTTCATCTCGGAACTCGAGGACGGCTACTACACCGAGGTCAACGAACGCGGCAGCAGGTTATCCGCAGGACAGCGGCAGCTCATCTCGTTCGCGCGCGCACTCTTGGCCGACCCCAAGATCTTGATCCTCGACGAGGCGACGAGTTCGATTGATACCGAGACCGAACTGCTCGTGCAGAAGGGTTTGGCGTCGCTGCTCAAGAACCGCACGTCGTTCGTCATCGCGCATCGCCTGTCGACGATCAAGAACGCGACGCGTATCCTATACATCGCCGATAAGGGCATACGCGAGGCAGGTACGCACGACGAACTCATGGCCAACGAGAACGGTGCGTACCACGCGCTCTACATGGCGCAGTACGCGTTTCTGAATTAGCATAGGAGATTATTCAACGGAGGAACCACATGACTACGATCCCATCCAGCATATCTGATATACCCGGCGGCGTATGTGCGCCCAATGGATTCCGTGCAGGCGGCATCCGTTGCGGCATCCGCGCCAACAAGGATAAGAAAGACCTTGCGTTGATCGTCAGCGATACCCGCGCGACGGCCGCGTGCGTCTACACGCGCAACCGCGTCCAAGCCGCACCCATCACCGTCACGCGCAATCACATCGCCGACGGCTACGCGCGCGCGATCCTCTGCAACAGCGGCAACGCCAACGCGTGCAACGCCGACGGCATTGCCAAAGCCACGCGCATGGCGGCATCGGCCGCATCCGCACTCGGCATCGACGCGACCGACGTCATAGTGGCCTCGACGGGCGTAATCGGGCAGCCGCTGCCCATCGAACCCATCGAGCGCGGTATGGTCGAGCTTGCATCCGCACTCAAGGCCGACGCGTCGGGCAGTGACGACGCGACCGCCGCCATCATGACGACCGACCTGCGTCCCAAGCAGCGTGCGGTAGCCTTTACAATCGGCGGGGTGGAGTGCAAACTCGGGGGCATCTGCAAGGGTTCGGGTATGATTCACCCCAACATGGCGACCATGCTCGCGTTCCTGACCACGGATGCGGCGGTATCGTCCGCGATGCTGCAAAAGGCATTGGCGACCGTCGTCGACGAGAGCTTCAACATGATCAGCGTCGACGGCGACACCTCGACCAACGACATGTTGACCATACTCGCCAACGGTACCGCAGGCAATCCGCCGATTGCGACCGACGGCGCAGACTTCGACACATTTGTGGGTGCGGTGCGCTCGCTGTGCATCTACTTGGCGCGCGAGATGGCGCGCGACGGTGAAGGTGCGACCAAGCTGATCGAGTGTACGGTCAGCGCCGCACCCGACGTGGGTACCGCGCGCGCGGTTGCCAAGTCGATCATCACGTCGAGCCTGTTCAAGACCATGATGTTTGGTGAGGACGCGAACTGGGGACGCATCCTGTGCGCAATTGGTTACACCGATGCGCCGACGGATTTCACGATCCACACGATCGATGTGACGCTGCGCAGTGCGGCGGGTACGTTGCCCGTATACAAGGCGGGTGCGGGCGTCGCGTTCAGTGAGGATGCGGCCAAGACGATCCTGTCCGAGGACACGATTATGATCGACGTCAGCCTCGGTTGCGGTGACGCGTCCGCGACGGCGTGGGGCTGCGACCTCAGCTACGAGTATGTAAAGATCAATGGGGACTATCGCACGTAATATATACAGGGGGCATTAGAATGAGGATAACATTTGCCGTGATAGTAATATTGTTATTGTGTTCCTGCGCCACACAAAAAACGAACACGGAATTGCCTTCGGTGTCATCGGCATCTTCGGAGCCATTGGTGGAATCGCCATCACCTTTGCGTGTTGTCAAACTATACGTAGACGACGTCGAAATCCTGTTTGATGCCCCTGCGCGTATGACTGAGGAAGGTTCTGCAATAGTCCCGGTAAATGAACTTAATAAAATCGGACTTAGTGTGCAATTTGACGGAGAAAACATTGCTGTTTCCAAGGGTGATGATGTACCTATCGCCGCATCGTCTGTCATTATGATTGACAGCACTGCTTTTATTCCACTTCGCTTTATAGTTGATAACTTCTATCCCTCTTTTGAATGGGTAGCCGAGGAGCGTGCCGCACGATTTGCTATCGAGCAAGACGTCACATCAACCCATGTTACAGATGAAACCCGTAATTCAAAATTACCTACGCTTAAAAGCACAAATATTGAAGAACAGGCACTGGAGATTGTCAACTTATTTTATGACTATCTGGAAAAAGCCTCAGCCTTAGTCGAAGGCGGGACGTCCGGTATCACCGCGTTGATCGAGCGCGGTTCCGGGTTGCAAGATAAGTTAGACGAGAACGGAATGCTGGGCAGATTGTCTGCCGAACCCAACTATATCTGCGAATCATTTGAGGCGTCGGGGGACAACGAGTGCATTGTCAAAGTATCAGAAACAAGACGCTTTGGCGGGGATGGCTACAATAAATACGCGCACGATTTTCGTATAGAGATAAATAGCCCTGCGGATTACTATATCAAAGACATAGGCACTGTTCACTTGGGCTTCTATAGTGAAAGTGAAAACGAGGATAGTCACGCCGACGAGAACGCATCAGACTTGAAAGATAAAATCATCGGGAAATGGGTCGGTGAGTATACCTCAACACTTGTGAATACCTATGCTGTAATTTACGAGTTCTTTGAAGATGGACGTTGCACGTACTCTATGGAGTTGCCAGATGGTTGGGACGTATCGCATGGCAATTATAGCATTTCCGGGAACACACTCACTGAAATAATGAGTGGTCCGACTCTTGGATCCAAAGTCAAAACTGAAACGCCAGATGTGCGCGTAGTTGACGACCTCCTGTATATCTTTGGCGATGATCGTCCGCCGCTGCGCCGCGAGGGTACGGAGACGCACAGTGAAGCAACTGACGTCCCTACGCCCGAACCTGCAGCCGAGCCTACCGGCATTGTCGGCGAGTGGGAGATGCAGGAGGACGGGAGTAATTATCGACTCAGCATTGGCGCTGACGGCTCGTACAAAAGTATCATGAGTCCTTTGCCGGGACATGGCAGCGGCGGCTGGCGGAACTATGGCGCATATGTATTAGTCTCCGATGACACAGTTGAGATAGAGTTAGAAAGCGGGCACAAGGCCAATAAGGCCTTCCGTTTAGACGGCGAGATGCTATACTTTGGCGAGAATGTCACGCCGTATTATCGCTATGTCGAACCAGTAGACCCTAACGTTGCCCTCGATGAGAAGTATAAAGGCACCGCTCTTTCGCCTTCGTATGGGAATAATGCCTTTATTCCCAATGGTTTATTTACAGATCTTAGATACTATATTTTAGATGGCGATAGACAGTACGCGCTTAACCCTTCATATGCAAAAACACGATACGATGTAGCTAAAGATACGTTGGAGCAACAGGGATACAAAGATACTCCGCTGTACGATTTGGCACTCCGCAGATCGCTCTTTGGTTTGTAGCGTACGTAGACTCATAAAGCGGCATATACCGTTTGGTATATGCCGCTTTTGATTTTATACGTACCCAATGCTATAGTCATAATCTGACTTCCACTGGCATACGCGTTTTCGCGCTCTCCATCACGGCGAGGAGCGTCAGCGTCGTATTCCGCGCGTCGGTCAGCGATACGGGGAAGTCCGCGCCGCTGTGGATGCACTCGACAAACGTGCGGATCGACGCATAAGCGAATCCCGCCGGATACCCATGCGTGTAGTTGTTGACGAGTACGTCGGGTACTGTGACCTTATTCTCCGTGATCACCGTACACATACCGTGGTGCGTCGCGTCGATGCTGACCATGCCCTTGGTACCCAAGATATTGCACTTGATGTCGTTGACATTGGGATTGCCGTTGGGCGTGACGAACCCGTTCTCCATGTGCGCGACGCCGCCGCGGCTGAACTCGAGCGTCGTGTAGTAGCAGTCCTCGACGTCGACGCCCTTCTGTTGTAAGATGCCCTTGCGACTCACGCTGTAGACGCGCACGACCTCGTCGTCGAACAGATAGCGCAGCGTGTCGAGCGAATGACTGCCGAGGAACCAGAGGATCGACGACTGCGCCGTCCACTTCAACATGTCCGTCGCAACCCACACGCAGTCGTTGAGGCGAAAGTACGCGCTGTACACGTCGCCGAGTTCGCCGCGCAATATCGCATCCTTGGCCGCGACGAACGGCGGGTTCCAGCGATTGTGCAGATCGACCATGCAGCGCACGCCATTGCGCTCAACCGCCTCTAAAATGCGCTGCGTATCCTCTGCCGTCGTCGCAATCGGCTTCTCGAGCAAGATGTGTACGCCCGCGTTGGCACACGCGATCGCGGGTTCGGCGTGCGCGAAATCGGGCGTGACGACCGCGACGCAGTCGAGCTTGCATTCGGCGAGCATCTGGTTGTAATCTGTGTACACGTTCTCCACGCCGTACTTTTGCGCGACGGCGTTGGCGCGGTCGCGGCTGCTGTCGCAGACCGCGACGACCTCACAGAGCGGGTGTTGGTTGTAGACAGCGACGTGGCACTCGCCCCATGTGCCTACGCCGATAACGGCAAACTTCAACATACAGTTACCCCTTTGTATTGATAGTTGTGTGTGCTACATTATCCTCGCCTGAAACCGCCCTCGCTCGCAATGACCTGCCCCGTGATCCATTTGGCGTACGCGCTGTGCAAAAATAAGATCAAGTCGGCCGCATCGTCGGGCGTACCCCACCGTCCCGACGGGAATCGATTGGCTACAGCCGCGTACGCTTCGCCGGTCAGATAACCCGTGTCGTTGGGCCCGGGATTGATGCAGTTGACCCGAATGTGCTGGGGGGCGAGTGCGACGGCCGCTTGCTTGCAGAGTCCGATGGTCGCATCCTTGGAGACTGCGTACGCGATCTCGCCGATCATGGATCCCAAATACTGCCCGCTCGTGAACAGCGTAATGACCCCGCCCACGGCGGGATCCACTTGTGCGGCGAAGGCCTGCATCATCATCATGGCAGCCCTGACGTTGACGAGCAGATGCGCGTCGATGTGATCGTCCGTCCATTCTCCGACGGACGCGAATGTCGAGTAGGCGTGGTTGAGGATGAGCCCGTCGAGGCCGCCCAACGCGCGTACGGCCTCGTCCACGACGCGTTCTGCCGCGCCTTTCTGCATGAGGTCGCTCGAGGGCAGCGGTATTACGTCGAGTCCCTGCTGCGACAACTCGTCGGCGCATTGCCGCGTACCGTCGCCAACCGCGTCCTTGTACTGCATCGCGGCGTCGTAGGCGGCGTACCCGTGGATGGCGACGGTGGCTCCGGCTTGCGCCAGACGTTTGGCCAACGTAGCTCCGATGCCCAACGGGCGACTCACGCCGGTGAGCAATATGCGTTGTCCATTCAGTTTGAATGCATTATGCATGGTGGTTTCAGACTCCTTTATCTATACTGTGCTTCCAATGCTAACAGTACGGCTTTGAGCTCGACCCCGCCCGCGTATCCCGTGAGTGCGCCGCCCGAACCTATGACGCGGTGGCAGGGGATGAGAATGGGCAACGGGTTGTGGTGATTGACCATGCCGACGGCGCGGTACGCGCGCGGACGACCCACGGTCGCCGCGACCTCTGCGTATGTACGCGTCTCCCCGTAGGGGATGCTACAGAGTGCGTCGTACACCGCGCGTGTAAACGCCGTACCCTCGATGCCGATCGGCAAGTCGAACGCCGTACGCGTACCCGCCAAGTATTCGCGCAGTTGCGCGGTCGCAACGTCGAGCAGCGGCGTAGATACGCCATCGCACGATGCGTCGTCTACTTGATTGGGAAGCCAGATCCGCACGATGCGCCCGTCGCGTTCGCCGACGCCGAACGTACCCCACTCTGTCTCTACACAGCACGCATTCATCTCGTATTTATTATAGAAAAAACGCCCCGTATACTTGCGTATCGTGGGCGTTGTGTTTTATGCCTCGAAACCGAACAGTCCCGCGAAATCCTTGCGGTATCCCGCGACGTCGGTGAGTTCTTCGATATTTTCAGTTGTCGCCATGTGATAGAGCTGCGTCACGTGCTGCTGCACGTACGGAAGCAGCTCGTAGTCGTCGAGCCGTATGATGTTGGACGACAGCGGCAGCATGTTGAGTAGGCGCGTCGCCTGGTGGATCGCCACCTCGTGCATGTCCATCTGCTTCATGACCTTATACAGCGCGGCAATATAGAGTGGCACGACGGGAATCGCCGCCGACGACTGCGTCACGATGGCCTTGCACACGGCCATGGCCGCGCGTACACCTTGCTGCGCGTATGTGTCGTTGATGCCGTCGATCGTGCGCTGCATATGCGCCTTGGCCTGTCCGATGGTGCCGTCCCGATAGATCGCGTGCGTAAGCTCGGGCCCGATATAGCCGAGTGTGACAACCCCAGCGCCGTGCGCGAGCAGACCCGCTTCGTCGAGCGACTTCATCCAGAGCGACAGATCCTCGCCGCCCATGACCTTGATCGTCGCCTCAAGCTCGTCGTCGGTCGCAGGTTGGAGTTCAATGTCGTAGACCTTGCCCGACTGTATGTCGACGGTCTTGCGCGTGACGGGCTGCCCGATGGGCTTGAGTACGCTGCGGTACGTCACACCGTCGACCGTGCGTACGGGCGCGGCGAGCGAGTAGAGTAGGAGGTCGACGCCGCCCATCACGCGGCGCACCGTGTCGAGCACGGTCGCCTTGGTCTCGGGCGCGAACGCGTCGGCGTTGATCGTCTCGAACGCGACGCCACGACCCTTGGCGTATGCCTCGAGCGCTTTGTCGTTGTGATAACCCGCAGTACCGTCGCGCTTCTCACTCGGCTCACGCTCGTACATGACCCCAACCGTCGGGGCATCCTGTGCGACGAGCGCCGTGCGCAGCGCGAGGCCGTAGCCCATGCCTGCGCCGATGACGAGCACGCGCTTGCCCGTGAGATGGTGCGGCAACGCCGCCGCGTGGAGCAGATCGGCGTTGACGCGGTCGCGGAGACCCTCAGGGTTGACGTTGGTGCAGATGAAGCCGCGAATCCGCGCGCGCTTTACCGCTTCGCCGCCGACGGCTTCTTGTTGGTGGAACAGTTTTTGTCGCTGCATTGTTCAATCGTCCTCCCCTTGACGGATTTATTCACACAGTATGCGCCGCACGTCGGACAGACTTTCCCGTTGGGTTCGTCCCACGAGATGAAGCTGCACGCCTCGCCCTTCTCGCACGCGTAGAAGAATCGCCCGCGTTTGGAACGACGCTTGACGACGCGTTCACCGCAGACCGGACACGCCCGGTCGATGTAGTGGAGGATGGGCTTGGCGTTGCGGCAGTCGGGGAATCCCGGACAGGCCAAGAATCGCCCGTACTTACCCATCTTGTAGACCATGAGCTTGCCGCACTTGTCGCACGGTACATCGCTCTCCTCGTCTTTGATGTCGACCTCGCCGACTTCGGCCGTCGCCTTCTCGACGACGGTATGAAACGGCTGGTAGAACCGGTCGATGACCTCGACCCACGATACCTCCCCCGCTTCGATGTCATCGAGTTGCTCCTCCATCTGTGCGGTGAAACCCAGATCGACGACGTCGGAGAAGTGCCCAACCATGATGTCGTTGATGATGAAGCCAAGCTCCGTCGGTACGAGCGCCTTGCCGCTGCGCACGATGTAGCCGCGCGACACGATGGTCGAGATGGTCGGCGCGTACGTCGACGGGCGGCCGATGCCCTCCTCCTCGAGCTTCTTGATCAGGCTCGCCTCGGTATACTGTGGCGGCGGCTCGGTGAAGTGCTGCTTATCTTCTAATTTATGCAACTTGAGCGCCATGCCCTCGGACAGCGGCGGCAACAGGTTGTCTTTCTCTTTGACCTTGTCAGGATAGACCGACAGGAATCCCGGGAATACGAGGATTGACCCGCTCGCGCGCAAGACGTACGTATCGTGCGCATACTGCGCGAGCGCTTCGGGCGGAGTCGCCGTATCTTTCGTGTGCGCGTGGATCTCGGCCGATACCGTATCGTAGGTCGCCGACTGCATCGACGACGCGACGAATCGCTCCCAGATCAGCTTATAGAGCTTATACTGCTCGTCGGTCAGCGAAGCCTGCACGGCGGCGGGCGTGAGGTTGACGTCGCTCGGGCGAATCGCCTCGTGCGCGTCCTGCGCGCCCTTGCGCTGCTTGTAACCGCGCCGTTCGCGCAGCACGTAATCGGGGCCGAACTGCTGTTCGACAAAGCTGCTGACTGCACCCCACGCCTCGTCCGAGATGCGCAAGCTATCGGTACGCATGTACGTGATGAGTCCGACCTGTCCTACGCCCTTGACGTTGACACCCTCGTAGAGTTGCTGCGCGATGCTCATCGTGCGCGCGACGCCGTAGCTCAGGCGCGACGATGCGTCCTGTTGCAGCGTACTCGTGATGAACGGGGGCGGCGGCGTGCGCGTCTTTTTGCCGCGCTTGATCTGCGCGATCGAAATGTCGGCGTTCTCAATCCGCGCCTTGACGAACTCCGCGACCTCTGTCGACGGCAACTCGAGCTTGCCCTGCGCGCTGCCATGGAACTGCGCAGTGAACTTCTGCTTGTCATGCGACAACGTCGCGGTAAGCGTGTGGTACTCCTGCGGCGTGAACGCCTCGATTTCGCGCGCGCGCTCGACGATGATGCGGATCGCGACCGACTGCACGCGTCCGGCGGACAATCCCTTCTTGACCTTGCGCCAGAGGATCGGGCTGATCGTGTAGCCCACGATGCGGTCGAGTACGCGGCGCGCGACCTGCGCGTCGACGAGCGACATATCGATCGCGCGCGGTGCGGCAATCGCGCTCTTGACTGCGCTCTTGGTGATCTCATTGAACGTGATGCGGCACTTGTCGTTGACGTCGATGCCGAGGTACGTCGCGAGGTGCCAACTGATGGCCTCGCCCTCACGATCTGGGTCAGTCGCGAGCAGGATGCGCCCTGCGCCTTTGGCCTGCCGCTTGAGGTTTTGGAGGATCTCACCCTTGCCCCGAATCGTGATGTAGCGCGGCTCGTAGTTATGTTCGAGGTCGACGCCCATCGTCGAGCGCGGCAAGTCGCGGATGTGTCCGAGCGACGCGCAGACCGTGTAACCCGAACCGAGGTACTTCTTGATGGTATTCGCCTTGGCAGGCGATTCTACGATGACTAATTGCTTCATTTGATTAACCGTATATGAGGGTTCGCGCGGATACGCGAACTGTGTTGCGTTTATGGTGTGACTATGGCGCGGCTATGATTTGGCTACGTAGCGCATGTCGCGGAGGCAGCTGATCTTGCCCTTGATCTCCAATATTGTAAGTATGCTCTGCAATTGCGCCGCCGATACTCCGATCTTGGGCAGCAGTTCGTCGAACAGCAGCGGCGACGACAACGCCGCCGTCACGCGCACCTCGACGTCGTCGAATGCGTCGGATTTGTGCGCCGCATCGGATTTGCCCTGCTTGGAAGACGCACGACGCGCACGTTTGACAGGCTCCGCAGGCCCGACTTCGATGATCTCGACGGTTCCGCGTACGTTGGGTACGACCGCCGATGCAACGCACCCGCGGTCGCGCAGGATGTCGTCGGCCGTGTGTATGGCCACTGCGCCGCGCCGGATCAGCGCGTTGGGCATGTCGTAGAGCGGGTTATCGACAGGGCCTTCGACCGCGTAGATCACGCGCCCTTGTTCCGTCGCAATGCGCGCGGCGTTACCCGTACCGCTCTTGGTGCCGCCTTGCATGACGAGTACCCCGTCGCTGACGCCCGTGATGATGCGGTTGCGTGCCGTAAAGTACGACGGCAGCGACGCGGTATCGGGCGGCAACTCTGAGAGTACGAGGCCGCACTGTTCGATGCGCCGGCGCAGTTCGACGTTGGGCTTGGGATAGATACGGCCGTGGCCGCAGCCGAGTACGGCGATCGTGCGATTGCCGGCGCGGAGCGCGCCCTCGTGCGCGGCGGAGTCTATGCCGAGCGCAAGTCCGCTCACAACGACCACGTCGTGCCGCGCGAGTGCGCACGCGACGTCGTTCGCCTGTCGCGCACCTTCGGCGGACGGCTTGCGCGTACCGACGATGGCGACCAACAGGTCGGCGGTCAGCAGCGACAGGTCGCCTTGCGCGAAGAGTACGACGGGCGCATTGGGTACGCCGCGCAATCTCTTGGGGTACGACGGCATGGTGTAGTCCAGCAGCGTCAAGCCCATTCTATGCGCGTCGGAGAGGATGCGTTCGGCGTTGTCCAAGCCGCCCGACATACCGCGACACAGCAGGTCGGCGGTCTGCTCAAACATACCCGTCTCACAAAGTTCCACGACCTTGGCGTTGGACATGCCGCATACGTACCGCAGAAAGAGTAACGATACAGTATCCATAAGATGCAAGATTCAAAAAGATGCAAGGTTCAGATCGAAAGAATGTTGAGTCTGTGTGCGACGGTATATAGCGTCACGGCCGCCGCCGCCGCGACGCCGAGCGATTCGTAGCCGTCGCGCATGGGGATGCGCACGCCTGTGTGCGGCATCGCCCGAACTGCGTCCGATACGCCGCGCGCCTCGTTGCCCACGACGATGGCGGCGGATTTCTGCAATGGCGCGTCGTAGATCGTATGGGATGCGTCGGCGCGCATGAGCCATACGTCGCGGCCGCACGCGACGAATTCCTCGCGCGACAGCTTGGCGATGGGCAATCGTACGATCGCGCCCATCGACGCGCGTACGGTCTTGTCGTTGTACGCGTCGGCGCAGTCGGGCAACAGTACGACGCAGTCGCAGAAGCCGCACCCCGCCGTGCGCAACATCGAACCGAGGTTGCCGGGTTCGGATACGCCATCGCAGACGAGCCAGAGGTCGCCGACGGGTTGCGCGGCGTATCGCTGTCGCGCGACACAGAGGACGCGTTGCGGCGTGACGGTGTGGGCCACGCTGTCGTAGAGCGGCGTCGCGAGTCGATAGACGCGGTGGTTCCATGCGGCAAGCGGCAACGCATCGGGCGCGTCGGTCACGACGTACGCCACGTCATCTGGGCGGCTGTGCAAGATGTCCGATACGACGCGGTAGCCTTCGGCGACGAACAGACCGCTCTGTTCACGATACTTGCGCTGCCCGAGCTTGACGAGTTCTTTGTATACGCGGTTGCCCGACGAGGTGATGTCTGTCATATACTCTTCGTATTCATCGTTGGCAAACTTGATATGCGTTTAATTCGTCATCTCGATGAGTTGGGACAGGTTCTCGTTGGTACCCATCGCGAGGATGCGGTCGCCCGCGAGGATCTTGTCCTGCGCGCCGGGCGACACGTTCATCTTGTTGTCGCGCTTGATGCCGATGACGTTGACGTTGTACTTGGCGCGAATCGACAGCTGCATCAGCGTCTTGTCGATCCACATGACGGGCGCGGCGACCTCGACGATCGAATAGTCGGGCGCTAGCTCGAGGAAGTCGATCATGTTGGTGAGGCTGAGGCTGTTGGCGACGCGAATGCCCATATCCCACTCGGGGAAGATCACGTTGTCCGCGCCGACCTTGCGCAACACCATGCCGTGCAGCTGACTCTGCGCCTTGCTCACGACGTGTTTGACGCCGATCTCTTTGAGCAGCAACGTCGCGAGGATCGAATCCTCCATGTTGCCGCCCATCGCGACGATGCCGCACTCGAATCCTTGAACGCCGAGCTGCTTGAGCATACCCTCGTCCTCGATGTTGGCGATGACGGCCTGCGTGACCGAATTGGCGATGTCCTGCACCTTCTCCTCGTCGCGGTCGATGGCGAGTACCTCGTTGCCCAATTGATATAGGGTTTCGGCGATGGACGTACCGAAACGTCCGAGTCCGATGACTACAAATGATTTCATACCGTTATAGAGTTATGGGGTTAGCCCACCATGATCTTCTCTTCGGGATACTTGATGCGCTGATGATATACGGTGTTCATGCTCTCCGTGAACGCGAGCGTCATGGTGAGTACGCCGACACGGCCGAGGAACATGAGGGCGATCATGATGATCTTGCCATAGGAGTTGAGGATCCCCGTGACGCCGGCCGACAATCCGACGGTGCCGAACGCGCTGACGACCTCGAACGCAATGTTGAGGAACGGCGCCGGACACGCGAACAGCAGCAGTACAGTGACCAAGATCACGATGAGCAGCGCGATCATGGTGATCGCGAACGCGCGCATGACGGCATTCGACGAGATGCGCCGTTTGAATACCGCGACTTCGACCCGCCCGTTGGATACCGAGATCAGCGACAGAATGAGCACGCACAGCGTGACCGTCTTGATGCCGCCGGCCGTAGATCCGGGCGAACCGCCGATGAACATGAGTAAGATCGTGATGAACTTGGTCTTTTCGCTGGCGGCGACGTAATCAATGGTATTGAAACCCGCCGTGCGCGGCGTGACGCTCTGGAATGCCGACGCGAGCAGCTTATTGGGCAGACTCATGTCGCCGATGGTGGCGGGATTGTCGTACTCGAGTATGAAGAACATCACGAAGCCGAAGAGCAGCAGCGCGGCCGTCGTCGTCAGCGCGAGTTTGGTGTGCAGTTTGAGCTTGCGCCAACTGCGCGTGCGCACGACGTCGACGCATACGACGAAACCCAGCCCGCCGAGTATGATGAGCGCCATGATGACGAAGTTGATCAGCGGGTCGCGCACGAACGTCGTGAGCGACGAGTACGGCATGACCTCGCCCATGAGATCAAAGCCCGCGTTGCAGTACGCGGTGATCGAGTGGAACACTGCCTTCCAGACGCCATTGCGCCAACCGAACAGCGGCACGAACCGGATCGCGAGCAGCGCCGCGCCGACGAACTCGATGCCCATCGCGGCGAGCACCATGCGGCGCGCAAGCGTCGCGATGTTGTCCATGTCGACGTTGTTGATGGACTCCTTGACCAACAGGTGTTGGTTCAGCGTAATCGTGCGCCTGAGCATGAGCGAGAACAGCGTCGCGATCGTCATGAAGCCGAGGCCGCCGATCTGCACTAACATCATTATAACGAATTGACCAAAGAATGTAAACCCCGAATATGTATCGACGACGACGAGGCCTGTCACACATGTCGCGCTCGTCGCGGTGAACAGCGCGTCGATGGGCGATAATCCGCGATTGCGCGTCGCGATGGGCAACATTAACAAGATCGTGCCGAGGAGGATCAGCACGGCGAAACCGATGACGATGACCTGTGTCTGACTCAGGCGCTTGAGTCGCCCCTGCTTTACGATATACATAATAACTGAAATAACCGGATCATGAGATCACGGATGCTTGCCGTTGCATACTATGCATAAACGGCTATAAACCCATGCACCGCAACGCGATGCATGGGTTATGACTGGGTATATTTTACGCCAAAGCCGCCTTCGCGGTCTCGACGAGTTTGGTGAATGCCGCACCGTCGTGTATCGCGATCTCAGATAACATCTTACGGTTGATGTTGATATTGGCCTTCTTGAGGCCGTTCATGAGACGCGAATAGTTGATGCCCTGACTGCGAGCCGCCGCATTGATGCGCGCGATCCAGAGCTGCCTGAAGTCGCGCTTCTTGAGCTTACGGCCAATATACGCGTTTAAGAGCGCCTTCATGACGGCTTCGTTCGCCGTCTTGAACAGTCTCGACCTCGAGCCTCTATAGCCCTTGGCCAACTTAATCACTTTCTTGTGACGCGCACGCGTCGTCTTTGCCGCCTTGATTCTTGCCATATATATTCAACCCTTTCCGATAGTATTCAACAAAACATAAAGCGCTATTCCTGTCAATAGACGACAGATCCGCCAATCAATTGCCGTACGGCAGCAGCATCTTGACCGTCTGCTCGTTGGTCTTATTGACGTAATCGATCTTACGGTAGCCGCGCTTACGCTTGGTCGACTTCTTGGTCAGGATATGGCTGCGGAACGCGTGGTCACGTTTGACCTTGCCGCTGCCTGTGAAGCGGAAACGTTTCTGGGCGCCTTTATGTGTCTTTAATTTATACTTTGTCATGGACGTACTCCCTTCTTATATATAAAGCTATATAAATATAAAGCTATATAAAGCAGAAAAAGCCTGTAAAGCAGTGTTGCGAAAATTGCGATAAAAATACAGACCGTATATGTCTATGTCCGCGATTGCGAAACGGTACGCCGACGGCATATAAGGTGTGCCAATAATCAGGAACGAGGATTAGGAGTTCGCATTGCCCGGCTTGGGTGCGGGCTTGGATCTGTCGTTCTGCGGCCTGGGCCGGTCGCCTGCCGGACGGTTGTTGTGCGGTCGATCGCCAGACGGCCTGTTGTTGGACGGCCTGTTGTTGTTGTGGGGCGGCCTGTTTTGCGCGGCGGGTCTGTCCGCGGATGGCTTCTCTGCAGCAGGCTTCTCGGCCGGTCTATCCGCAATGGGCTTCTCGGCGGGTCGCTGCTTGGGAGGCTTCTCCTTGTCGGTGGGCTTCTCCTTCTCGATGCGCGGCGTGAGATGCATCGTCATGCTGCGCCCTTCGAGCTTGGGCAACTTCTCGATGATGGATACGGCGGCGAGTTCCTGTCCAAAGCGCTTGAGCTGCTGCTCGCCGATCGACGCGTGCGTGATCTCGCGGCCGCGGAAGCGAATGGACACCTTGACCTTGTCGCCCTCTTTGAGGAACTTTTCAGCATTGCGCATCTTGGTCATGAAATCGTGCTCGTCGATGTTGGACGACAGGCGGATCTCTTTGACGACGACGACGTGCTGATGCTTCTTTTGTTCCTTTTCTTTTTTAGACATCTCGAACCGATACTTGCCGTAGTCCATAATCTTGCAGACAGGCGGCGTAGCCTGCGGCGCGATCTTGACGAGGTCAAGATTCTTGTTCGCGGCGAGGTCGAGTGCCTGACGCGTAGGCATAATACCGAGCGCCGAGCCGTCGGCGTCGATCAGGCGTATCTCTTTATCCCTAATCTTTTCGTTGATTATTAAGTCCCCTCTAATGCTAACACCTCCAAAAAAAATGAGTGTGTACAAAACACACCCAACCCACAGCGCACACAAATAACGCTTTACCGTATCAGCGTCTGCCATACGGTGAGAAGGGTGTACCTTCTACTTGTAGCTTACAGTATAACATAACTGGTAGGCGTTGTCAAGCATGAGATTGGGGTTTGACGCAGCGATGAGCTTCTGATATACTTTTAGCAAAGAGTGCTTCTATAAATAAAAAATAAATATGCGCGACTTCTATAAATATGCACAACTTCTATAATTATGCGCGAGGTGGATAACATGTTTCTATATCATTATTTTGATAAGACAGTCGGAGCGTTTGTCAATCTATGCGATCTTCCGATGGATGATGCAAAAACGATCCTCGAGAATATCAAAAGAGATAAGCCCAATGTTCAGAGCGCCAAACGACACCCAACATACATGGAAGACAGGCACTATTACGAAGAGATTTTAAGAACCGAATTTCTCAAAAAGGGCGGCGTGATCAAAAGAAAATCTCCGCATTATATGGTTGTCGAACACAGCCCATGGTTGAGCACATGGTTTGAAAACTGCGCTTTCGTAAAAATCGCGCTCGAGGAATTCGATATCAATACCGTTTCGTTTACCTATGGAGACTCGCACCCTACATTCAGCCCGAGACCCAGGGCAGACGACTGGAAAGAGTATCGCAGAAAACTTTACACATATGATGAGATATTGGGCATTATAGCAAAATACGGTTTGCCGCAGGATTGGAACGACGACGGCAAACACGGCCCGGAGAGATATATCGAAGCGCATATCTGGAGCGATGAAACCATCGACAGGTACAGGGTATAAGCGAATGCCGTCGTCGAATCCTAAAAACCGATGACGGCAGCGCAAATTTCGGTTAGGCCACTAACGCCCAACCGCACAAAAGATCGCCTCGCAAAAGCTACACTACATATCCTGACAAATAGCAACGGATTACGCTGCGCTTTGGCATATATTTCATGCGCCGAACCGTCGGCCGTGAGGGATGAATGGTTTTGCGTTCAGACATACTAAACCCAAAAGGAGTATATGTCATGAGCAAAAAACATACAGGAAAATTCTTCATCGTCGGCGCGCTCGGCTACTGCGGCCTCGAGATGCTTTGGCGGCGGCGCACGCACTGGTCGATGGCACTCGCGGGCGGCACGTGCCTCACACTGCTGCGCGGCGTCAACCTGCGGATGCGCTCGCGCCGCCTCTGGGAAAAGTGCTTCGTCGGTTCGTTCGTCATCAGCGGCGTCGAGTTCGTCACAGGCTGCATCGTCAACCTTGCACTCAAATGGAACGTATGGGATTACTCGCGCAATCGCCACAACCTACTCGGGCAGATCTGCCCGCTGTACAGCGCACTCTGGTTCCTGCTGTGCTTTCCCGTCCACGCCGTACTCGGACGCATCCAGGTGTAGCGTACGCCTCGACAGGCATATAGAACGGCAGACCCCTCGTGAGATTTTATGTACCTCAAGGGAGGTCTGTTCTTATTTTAGACCTCATCCCAAACAAAATCTTGCACAATGGCGCATTATATTGTATAATCATCTCAAGGGGTAAGATAGATGGTACAAGAAAAATCATAGCCGATCATAGATGCGTGATCATAGATGCGTTTTATAAAATAAACATGCTATGCCCGTCACACATCGATGTGTAGAATCGGGCAGGTAGAGTTCGAGAGCCACAGCGTCGTGCGGATTCATGTACAAAAATACGAAAATACGAAAATACTACGGTAAATAGAGAAATAGTACGAAGGTGGAGATATGAGCCATTTTACGCAAAAATCCACCGCCTTATCAGCCTTACTGCCCTTACTATTCAAGGTGAAAGATACTGAAACAGAGGCGCAATCGGGCAAAACAGAACTTGCAAAAGGACTTATGCAAGCGATGTAAGAGAGGATCATCGAGCATGAATGAACAAGCGAAGAGCATTCCACAAGAGTTCGAGAGCGCCGCACAATACGAG